>JAYVYF010000292.1:0-2456 GCA_043784585.1 Burkholderiales bacterium | reverse complement strand
TGCAGCCATAAAAAGGCAGACACAACAATTCCAAAAATCTTACAGAACGACATCGTCAATCACGTCGTCAAAATAAAGTGGAAGCTCACCGATAAGCCGGATTCTGTTACGGCTCAGAGTTGGCCTTGGGTTTCCCCAACGTTGCCCCTTTGCTATGACGGCCATTCCTCTGGGACGTACGTTACCGCACGCCTCAAGCTACCTACCCGCAGGCTCAACGAGCCGCCTCAATGCCTGCCTATTTGGTATTGCTCCGGGTAGAGATTGCTCGTTTCACCCGCACACACCCGAGGGCGCGCACGACTCGTCTCTGTAGCTCTAATCCTCACCTCGCGGTGGATGGGCGTTACCCACTACCCTGCTCTATGGAGTCCGGACTTTCCTCTATGCGACGTGCCTCGGCGAACCGAAGCACCCACACAGCGACCGTCTGATGAGCTTCCGTGCTGATTATCTCACGCGACCTGCGCCACGCCTACGATTTCGCGGATTCGGTGCCGGGCTTGCCTAATTTCCCCTCCCGGCTCGAAAATAATGGGTGTCATTGTAAAAGCCAGCCGATTCATTCGCCGCCAACCAACCCGGAATACCCAGGATAGGCAGGGGATGCAGATGGTGCGTCGATGCCAACGACTCGGCATTCATTAACCATTCAGCCGCGCGCGAATCGATCTCCCTAAGCTGCGCTTTATGCGAAAGCGCTGAAAAATTAGCGTCCACTTTCAGCAGCAAAGCCTTCGCAGTCACACCGATGAAGGGATTGAGCATTTTCTCCAGCACTGAATGGCCAGCGAGATAAAATCTTATATTGCTCCCGAGATCGGCCCGACGCTCAACAAATAATTTTTTCCATTCAAAATTCCGAATATGATCGAGCCAAGTTTCATCCGCGCTCGAGACGATCACGCCACCTTCATCAAACAAGGTCAGCACATCGCGCGGAATTGAACGCATTTTATTCGTACCCTCAACCGGTGACGGCAAGAGCCGCGCATGCATTTCCGAAATCGCCGCTTTGGATTTCGGGAACGTCAGCCACTGCATCGCGTTAAAGAAATCGTGCCAGTTTTCGCGCGTCGCGATTTCACCAGTTTCGGCGATGCGCTTTTCGTAATGCATTAACGTTAATTCAGAATCGGCCGGCGCGACAAACTTAATCGGCTGACCGCGATGGTTGGCAAGATTCAACGCATTTGCTTGTATGTTGAGCGCGTCGAGCGACGGCCAGTGATCAGATTTGAAAGCATCAAGACGATCGCGAATTGCATCAAAGCAGCGCGCGTTGAATCTCGGTTGCGCCTCATGCCAGGGCAGCGTGCTACGGGTTTCACGATTCATTTAATTTTCAAACTCTAGCACTGGAGATCATTTACAAGCATGAACGCCTTGAAACGCACGTCTGTATTGCACTTTTTTATTCTTTACCAACGTCAACAAAGCCGCCAATCCAGCATTTCCCCGGCCCGCATCGGCACAATTACCGAGCCGGAAAACGGAAGCTCGTCGGGTACTTGCCATGACGATTTTTCCAGCGTGATCGTGCCCGTGTTTCTGGGCAGACGATAAAAATCTGCGCCAAAAAAGCTCGCAAAACCTTCGAGCTTGTCAAGCGCATCAGCGGACTCAAAAGCTGACGCATAAAGCTCCATCGCATGCAGCGCGGTGTAGCAGCCTGCGCAACCACAGCTCGCTTCCTTCGTATTTTTGGCATGCGGCGCGCTGTCAGTGCCCAGGAAAAATTTCTGGTTGCCACTGGTGGCCGCTTTCAATAACGCCAGCCGATGCTCTTCACGTTTCAGCACCGGCAAACAATAATAATGCGGGCGAATGCCGCCTTTGAAAATTTCGTTGCGATTAAACAGCAAATGATGTGCGGTGATCGTGGCAGCCACATTTTCATTGGCAGCCAGCACAAACTTCACCGCATTCGCGGTCGTGATGTGTTCAAAAACAATGCGCAAATTCGGAAAGCGTAACGTCAGCGGGATCAAATATCGCTCGATAAAAATCCTCTCGCGATCAAAAATATCGACATCACTATCGGTTACTTCGCCATGCAGCAACAGCGGCATTCCGGCCGATTGCATCATTTCAAACACAGCATCGCATTTTCGAATATCGGTTACGCCTGAATCAGAATTGGTCGTCGCACCTGCCGGATAATATTTCACAGCGTGAACAAATCCGCTCGCCTTCGCGCGCTTGATTTCATCCGGATCAGTGTTATCGGTTAGGTATAGCGTCATTAACGGCTCGAACGACGTGTTCGCAGGCAGGGCAGCCAAAATGCGGTCGCGATATCCACCCGCCTCCAGCGTGGTGCGCACCGGTGGTTTCAAATTCGGCATGATGATCGCGCGAGCAAATTGTCGCGCGGTATCTGGCAGCACCGCATTGAGCGCATCACCATCGCGCACATGCAAATGCCAATCATCAGGGCGGGTGATGACAAGAGA
>JAYVYF010000291.1:0-6059 GCA_043784585.1 Burkholderiales bacterium | reverse complement strand
TTGCCTGCCCCAGTGCAGTGGGGCTCGCGCCCTCAATCTCGATGACGGTCGCGATGGGGCAGGGTGCCCGGGCAGGGATGCTGTTTCGTAACGCCGAGGCAATAGAGCGAATGCGCAATGTCGACACTTTGGTGGTGGATAAGACCGGCACGCTAACCTTGGAACATCCTACGCTGACCGATTTTGCGGCGGAAGGCATGGCTGAAAACGAAGCGCTTGAATTAGTTGCTGGGGTGGAAAAACTGTCTGAGCACCCGATTGGCCTGGCCATTGTTGAAGCCGCCGCGGCACGAGGTCTAACACCGCGTGCAGTGGATGCATTTGGTGCCTCCAATGGTCTAGGCGTTGAAGCCGATATCGATGGAAAACGAGTGCTAGTGGGGAGCGCTGATTTTCTTTATCAACGTGGTGTTAGCACCAAGCGCTGGACCGAGCGAGCCGACGCTTGGCGGATCGAAGCAAAGACCGTGGTCTATTTTTCTGTCGGTAGCACCGTGACCGGCGTGGCGGCAGTCGCTGATCCGATCAAAGACACTGCCGTTGAAGCAATTACCGCTTTACAGAAAGAAGGTTTACACATCGTCATGCTGAGGGGTGATTCGCGCGCGACAGCAGCAGCGGTGGCACGAAAAATTGGCATTGAAGACGTGCTGGCGGAAGTACTGCCGGCCGACAAAGCCGGGCATGTTAAGCGCCTGCAATCGGAAGGACGTAAGGTCGCGATGGCGGGCGATGGCATCAACGACGCGCCCGCTTTGGCGCAGGCAGATGTGGGCATCGCGATGGGAACTGGCACCGATGTAGCCATGGAAAGCGCTGGCGTAACGCGGGTAAAAGGTGATCTGCGCGGCCTCGTTCGGGCGCGAATGCTACCCCGTGCAACGATGCGCAACATTCGGCAAAATCTGGCGTTCGCGCTGGGCTACAACGCGCTCGGTATTCCGCTGGCGACCGGGGTGCTGTATCCATTTTTTGGCTTGCTGCTGTCGCCGATGTTTACCGGTGCCGCAATGGCGTTGAGTTCCATGTCGGTGGTGGCGAATGCACCCAGGCTTAACCGCGTGAAGCTTTGAACCAAGCGCGGCCGGCCGAACGGTTACTTTTTGTACTCATGCTGCCCGCAGCATGCACTTAATGGATTAAAAAAGCGCTCAGAAAATGAACACTCACCCGCAGGTTAATCAGCATGAAAAATTTGTGCTGACCCTTAACGTCGGCTCCTCAAGCCATAAGTACGCCATTTTTGGCTTAAACGGCAAGCCAGATGCGGTGTTTCGTGGTGAAGTTAGCCGCGCCGAGACTGACGGCAAATCGTTTAATGCGGTGCTGGAAAAGGTGGTGGAAATTACCGGAAAGAACGGGCTTGTGGCCATCGGCCATCGGCTTGTGCACGGTGGCCCCAAGTTGTCAGCACCACAAATTATCGATGCTGAGTTGATCGCGGAACTGAAGCATCTGATTCCATTCGCACCCGAGCACCTGCCTGCAGAAATTGCGCTCATTGAACACATGGCGATTTGTTTCCCGCAGATGCCTCAGATCGCCTGTTTTGATACTGCATTCCATCGTGACATGCCGCGCCTGTCAACGCTGCTTGCGATCCCGCGACGCTACGAGAGCAGCGGTATTCGCCGCTATGGTTTTCATGGTCTTTCATATGAATTCCTGCGTGACGAGTTATTGCGTCTCGGCGATCCCACCGTTTCCAGCGGGTCGGTGATTCTCGCGCACTTGGGTAATGGAGCGAGTCTAGCCGCGCTTAAGCACGGTCACTGCATCGACACCAGCATGGCGTTCACACCCGCCGCCGGGCTGGTGATGGCGACGCGCGCAGGCGATATTGATCCGGGTCTCATTGCCTATCTCGCCACGCTAGAAGCTATGGACGCACAGCGGCTGACGCAATTTATCAACCATGAGTGCGGCCTGCTGGGTGTGTCGGAGACGACTGGTGATATGCGAAAGCTGATGGAACTTGAATCAATCGATATCCGTGCGGCTGAAGCGGTCGCGCTGTTTTGCTATCAAATAAAAAAATGGATCGGTGCGTTTGCCGCGACGCTGGGTGGTCTCGACACGCTCGTGTTCGCTGGTGGCATCGGTGAACACAACGACGCCATTCGGTCTCGAATATGTGCGGGGCTGGGCTTCCTGGGCATTGAAATCGACGACGAACTCAATGCAGTGAATGCGCCGCTCATATCGTCAGCCAAGACCCGCGTGAACGTTCGAGTCATTCATACCGATGAAGAGCTGGTGATCGCGCGCCATATGAATCGTTTGCTTAAATTGCAGGCTGCCAAAACATGAAAATAGATTCGACCACACTCACACCAGATGCTCTGCGAAAAATCGATGCCTACTGGCGCGCGGCGAATTATATTTCGGTCGGCCAGATCTATCTTTACGACAATCCGCTGTTGCGCGAGCCGTTAAAAGCCTCGCACATTAAACCGATGTTACTTGGTCATTGGGGCACCACCCCCGGTCAGAACTTTATCTATGTACATTTGAACCGCGTTATCAAAAAATATGACTTGAACATGATCTATATATCGGGGCCCGGACATGGTGGCCCCGCGCTGGTCGGCAGCACTTATCTGGAAGGAACTTACAGCGAAATTTATCGAAACATCAGCCAGGATGAAGCGGGCTTAAAAAAATTATTCACCCAGTTCTCGTTTCCAGGCGGCATTCCCAGCCATGTTTCGCCTGAATGTCCCGGCTCCATTCATGAGGGTGGCGAGCTGGGATATTCGCTCAGCCATGCTTTTGGAGCCGCTTTTGATAACCCGGATTTAGTGGTGGCCTGCGTCATTGGCGATGGTGAGGCGGAGACCGGCCCGCTCGCCACGGCATGGCATTCCAATAAATTTCTGAACCCCGCGACGGACGGTGCGGTACTGCCGATTTTGCACCTTAACGGTTATAAAATCGCGAATCCGACAATACTGGCGCGCATCAGCCGCGATGAATTAGAGCAGCTGTTACGCGGTTACGGTTGGACACCTTATTTTGTGGAAGGCCATGAGCCAGAATTGATGCATCAGGCGATGGCGGCGACCCTTGATCATGTAATTGCAGACATCAAGGCTATTCAACAAGATGCTAAATCGGCTGCAAATATCGAACGCCCGCGCTGGCCGATGATTGTGTTGGTTTCGCCAAAGGGCTGGACCGGTCCAAAGGCGGTCGATGGTGTACTGATAGAGGGCACATTTCGCTCGCATCAGGTGCCGCTGCCGGATGCGGGCAGCAATCCTGCACATCTTGCCCTGCTTGAAGAGTGGCTGCGCAGTTACCGGCCCGAAGCGTTGTTTGATGAGGCTGGCCGGCTTCACGCAGAACTGGCAGAACTTGCGCCGCACGGTGATCGCCGCATGGGCGCAAACCCGCATGCGAACGGCGGCGTTTTGTTGCGCGATTTGCATTTGCCGAACTATCAAGATTATGCCGTCACGGTGCCGTCACCGGGTGCCGTTGAAGCGCGTGATGCCTATGTGCTGGGCCAGTTCATTCGCGATGTGGTCAAGCTTAATGCCGCAGAACGAAATTTTCGGGTGTTTGGGCCAGACGAAACTATTTCTAATGGTCTCGGAGCCGTGTTTGAAGTGACCAACCGCCAGTGGGAAGGCGCGACCGGCGCCAATGATGCGTTTCTGGCCAGCGATGGGCGCGTAATGGAGATGTTGAGTGAGCATCAGTGTGAAGGCTGGCTGGAAGGATATTTGCTGACTGGCCGCCACGGGCTTTTTAATTGCTACGAAGCCTTCATTCACATCATCGATTCGATGTTTAATCAGCACGCGAAATGGATAAAGGTGGCGTCAAAAATTCCATGGCGTCGCGAAATTGCATCTCTTAATTATGTTTTGTCGTCACACGTCTGGCGGCAGGATCACAACGGCTTTTCGCACCAGGATCCCGGGTTCATCGACCATGTGGTGAATAAAAAAGCGGAGATTGTGCGCGTATATTTACCGCCGGATGCAAATTGTTTGCTGTCGGTGATAGATCACTGCTTGCGCAGCCGTCATTACGTGAATGTGGTAATTGCCGGTAAACATCCCGCGCCGCAATGGTTGACGATGGCCGACGCGGCGGCGCATTGCGCGGCCGGCATTGGCATTTGGGATTGGGCTAGCAATGCTGGCAGCGCGGACCCCGACCTCGTCATGGCCGCTGCAGGGGACGTGCCGACGCTCGAAATTCTGGCTGCCGTATCGATACTTCGCAGCCATTTGCCCACATTAAAAATTCGTGTGGTGAACGTGGTGGATTTGATGAAGCTGCAAACGCCAAGCGAACATCCGCATGGTCTGGACGACGCAGATTTTGATGCGCTATTTACGCAGGATAAACCGATCATTTTTGCGTTTCACGGCTACCCCACCTTGATTCATCGGCTGACTTACCGCCGCACCAACCACGGCAATTTGCACGTGCGCGGTTACAAGGAAGAGGGCACCATCACCACCGCGTTTGATATGCGGGTGTTGAACGATCTGGATCGCTTCCATCTGGTGCAAGACGCGATTGATCGCCTGCCATCACTCGAGGCCGCAGGTGCCGCCTTACGACAGGAAATGACCGAAAAACTGATTGAGCATCGACGTTATATTTGTATTCACGGTTTGGACATGCCGGAAATCAGGGATTGGAAATGGCCCAAAAAATGAATTGCGACTACCTCCAATGTGAAACCCAATGATAGCCATTGTTGAAGCGAAGCGCGCCGGACTGCTCGGCCCCAAATATTGGGGAAAAAATATCATAGCCGGCGTGATTGTGGGCGTAGTGGCACTGCCGCTGGCAATGGCGTTTGCGATTGCCTCCGGGGCCAAACCAGAACAGGGGCTTTACACCGCGATTGTGGCGGGTTTGCTGACTTCACTATTTGGTGGAAGTCGTCTTCAGATTGCGGGTCCCACGGGCGCATTCATTGTGATTTTGTCCGGCATCACGGCCCAGTACGGCATTGCCGGTTTGCAAGTGGCGACCTTGATGGCGGGCTTCATGTTGGTAGCCATGGGATTGCTCAAACTTGGCTCGGTCATCAAATTCATCCCCGGCCCGGTGATCGTCGGGTTCACCACCGGTATCGGCGTCATCATCTGGGTAGGCCAATGGAAAGATTTTTTTGGGCTGCAGCCGACCGGTGCCGGCGAGCACTTTCTGGAAAAATTAGGGCGCCTGCTTGTATCGTTCCCCACTCTGCATATCGCCACGACCGGGCTCGCTCTTTTGAGCCTGACCATACTGATTGCGGGCCCGAAATTGTTGAAGCGCGTCCCCGCACCATTGGTGGCTTTGATCGCCATTACCGCCATTCAAAGCTATTTTAAATTCGATGGTGTAGCCACGATTGGCAGCGCATTCGGCGGAATTCCGCAAGGCCTTCCCAGCTTCACTGTCCCGTCGATTTCATACAGCGATGTGATCAAGCTAATCGGGCCCGCATTTACCATCGCCCTGCTCGGCGCAATTGAATCACTATTGTCTGCCGTGGTGGCCGATGGCATGTCAGGGTCGCGCCATGATTCAAATCAGGAGTTGGTGGGCCAAGGGGTCGCCAATATTTTCTCACCTCTGTTTGGTGGCTTTGCATCTACAGGTGCCATTGCGCGCACCGCCACCAATATTCGCAATGGTGGCACCAGTCCTATCGCCGGTATTGTTCATGTCGTAACCCTGGTTCTGATTATTTTATTGTTCGCGCCACTGGCTTCCTACATCCCGCTTTGTGTGCTCGCCGCAGTGCTGTTCGTGGTGGCCTACAACATGAGTGATTTATCGCATTTTTTTCGTTTGGCAAGAACCGCGCCTAAGCCTGATGTGGCGATTCTGCTCATCACGTTTTTGTTGACGGTCTTTGCAGATTTGGTGGTCGCGGTCAACACCGGTGTGATGCTGGCGGCGCTGCTGTTTATGCGGCGCATGGCAAAGGCAGTACTCATCGAGGTCGAGCCGAATGAAATCGCGGCTGAGGCCAAAGACGGGGAGGCGCTGCCACCATCGCCTGCGCTGCCGCCCGACATGCTGATGTACAGCATCGATGG
>JAYVYF010000290.1:0-16128 GCA_043784585.1 Burkholderiales bacterium | reverse complement strand
GCGTATTATTTTCGATGTCCACGCCCAAACCAACAATGTGCAACGTAGTAGACTTTGCATCGATAGTGGGCGACCATGAAACAGAAATTTCGACCCCTGCGATAAACTTGACCCCCAGGTCTAGTGCGGCGGTGCGTCCCGATACTATGCCATCAGTCGTGTCATGATCGGTAAGCGCGATTGCATCGCAGCCGTTGCGCGCGGCCAGCGCCACCAAGTCTGCGGCAGGTAGCAATCCATCAGACGCATTAGAGTGATTATGTAAATCAAAATTATTCAAAATTCGCACAACTTGTTATTCAATCTCTCATCATAACAAAGTCGCTCGATTGAAAATCTGTAACCGCTTATGTGAAATATTCGCAAACCATTCGTGAATGTCAACTTCGCGCTAATCCAAATCAAACGCGTCGCTTTTTATAATCAATATTCCCAATAACGACATGAATTTATGGCTGAAATCAAACCCATCCGGCTCGCTTTAAAAGATGCAAGCGTACTTAACCCGCCTGAAGAAACACCGCTATCGACGCGGTTCTCCAAAGTTGCCACCGCCATTAATGATACTTATCGCGAACGATTCGGTGTAGCAAGTCCTAATGGCGGCAAACTTGATACCCACGATGCCATCGCGCTGGTCGCCGCGATTAGCGAATTTATTGAAGTAAGCGCACGACTTGATTTCGAATATGGTGCGGACGGCCCTCTGCCGCTCGAAGACGCAGGTGAAGCCGCAGACGAAGCGTTGCGGGCTGCGACCGAACTGGAAAGCTGGCTAGACCGTTTTGATCTTGGTAATGTCCGCACCGAATGGCATGCCGTTATCCTAGGAATTGGGCTGTGGGCGATGCGCCATGACTTGCCGCTACGAACGACCGAAGCGGTCGTCAACGCATTGGCTGTGCGCTCCAACGAAGCGCAATCAAAGCAAGAAACTGCCGCGGCGTTTGCGCTCATGCAGGGTTTTATTGTGCATTTGGCGCCCCAGCTTAAGGCGGATCTGGAGCGTTCAAATCCTGAACGACCGTGGCGTATGTTGAATCTTAATTTTGCGA
The DNA here is from genome assembly GCA_043784585.1 of Burkholderiales bacterium. Classification (GTDB taxonomy): domain Bacteria; phylum Pseudomonadota; class Gammaproteobacteria; order Burkholderiales; family Usitatibacteraceae; genus UKL13-2. The sequence continues at coordinate 15,073 of JAYVYF010000290.1, read as the reverse complement.
TTACCGCCATCCGCTCCGGTGATGCAGCGTTAATGCGCTATGCGTTTGATACGCTGAATATGCATTTGCCTGACGAGTGCGCAGGGTTCTATGAAGAGGCTTACGCGGTCGCATCGCAGCCCGGCTTTCCGCACGACACGCGTACCTTGATCGAGGCCGAACACACAAAGTGGAAGCGTCTCCACTGAGTTTGCCTGGCATCAAAAGCAGGCTCGAAAGCAGCGGAATGAACGTCATTCCAAGGTCAAGCGAAAAATGCGATAATCCCAAGTTACTGATTTTCCTCGCACTCTTTTCTGCATCCTTTTCTTTAGCGTGACTTTTGATTTAACCCGATGAAGCTGTTGTTTGACTTTTTCCCGCTGCTTTTGATGTTTGCCACTTTCAAGATGTTTGGCATCTATGTGGCCACGGCTGTTGCGATCGTCGCCACGATTGCGCAGGTGATTTATCTGAAAGTACGCGGCAAAAAAGTAGAGCCGATGATGTGGATCGGTTTGGGAATTATTGTTGTCGCGGGTGGCGCAACGATCATTTTCAAAAATGAGATGTTCATCAAAATAAAACCAACTGTGCTGTTCGTGGTGATGGCGATCGCGATCGCGGTGGCGCAGTTTGGTTTCGGTAAAAATCCGATTTCCGTTATTTTTAATCATCAAATCCAGGCTCCGCCGCTGGTCTGGAAAAAGCTGGCGCTGGCATGGATTGTTTTCCTCATGTTGGTGGCGGTATTGAACCTTTATTTTGCATACTACCAATCCACGGATACTTGGTTTTTGTTCAAAACTTTTGGTGATATGGGGCTGTTTTTGGTTTTCATCGTCGCGCAAATTATTTGGCTATATCCGTATATGCCGCAGGAACAACCCGAGGCCGGCGACACGCCAGCTGCGGCTGCTATTGAACACAAAAGCGAGAGAAATTAATGAAAGCCTTTAGTAAGAGCGGTTGGCCATGCTGTACGCAATAATTTGTGAAGAACTGCCCGGCGCGCTCGAACGCCGTGTGGCCAGCCGCCCACCGCATGTCGAGCGTCTGAAAGCGTTGCAGGCCGAGGGCCGGTTGGTTCTGGCCGGCCCGCATCCTCTGATTGATGCAGATGATCCGGGCCCGGCGGGTTTTTCCGGTTCGTTGATTATTGCTGAATTTGCCTCTCGAGAAGCGGCCATCGCGTGGGCTGCTGAAGATCCTTATTGCGCCGCCGGTGTGTTCTCAAAAGTCACTGTTAAACCGTTCAAGAAAACATTTCCAAACTAACTGCAATGAACTAATGGCTACTATTCGCGATCAGATTGAATTATGTCTTCAAGCGCTCAAGCCTGAATTGCTTGAGGTTGTGGACGATTCCGCCTCCCACGCAGGCCACGCCGGGGCTCGTGCCCACGCTGAGCGAAGCGGCAGCGTGGCGGTAGAAGATGTGGGAACGCATTTCGAAATCACGGTGGTGTCGTCGGCTTTTGCGGGCAAGCCGTTAGTTGCGCGGCATCGAATGATTTATGAATTGCTGGATGATTTGATGAAGACTCGTATTCATGCGCTGAAGATTGATGCGCAGGTTCCATCCTGATCCAAAAAAGTTAATGCGTAGAACGAGATCGCTATTGGTGGAATTTACCAGCCGACACGGAGTTGGCAAGCGACGCAGTTGGTAAGCGATGTCGGTAGTAAACGCAGGCGTTAAATTCCTTTTGCGATATCTTGATAGGTTTGAGGCTTCGGTCAAAGTTTTAGGCTTAGGCTTAGGCTTAGGCTTAAGCTTAGGTTTTTAGTTGTGATTTTTGTAATCGTTATTTTTTGTCTTACTCTTGTTAAGGAAGAACTATGCAATCCAAATTGAAATATGTTGTGTTCGCTCTCACCGCCGCGTTGATCGCAAGTGGCCCGGTAGCCTCTGCCCAAACCAAGGCCGAAAAAGCGGCCTCCAAAGCCAGCACCAAGGCCGAATCGGGTACTGTGAAGGTAAACGGCGTTGTTATTCCAGCAGCCTATTTTGACGCCATGAATCGTGAGCGTGAATCGTCTGGCCAGCCGTCTACACCAGACGTTGGTAATGCAATCAAAGACGAACTCGTCAATCGTGAAATTCTGTCGCAAGCCGCCCGCAAGAAAGGTCTTGACCGTGGCGTATTGGTATCGGCCCAAATGGACATGGCCCGCCAGGCGGTGTTGATCCGTGCTTTCTTTGACGATTATGTCAAAGCGAATCCCATTACCGACGAAAAGCTGAAAAGTGATTACGAAAAATTTGTGGTCCAAATGGGCGATAAAGAATACAAAGCCCGCCATATACTCGTAGAAACAGAAGACGAAGCCAAAGCCATAATCGCCAGCCTCGGCAAAGGCGAGAGCTTTGAAAAATTGGCAAAAGACAAATCGAAAGATACCGGCTCGAAAGACAATGGTGGCGATCTCGACTGGGGTCCTGCAGGCCGCTACGTGCCCGAGTTTGGCAACGCAATGAAAGCGCTGAAAAAAGGTGAGACTACCAAAATTCCCGTCAAGTCACCCTTCGGTTTCCACGTGATTCGTCTGGATGATGTGCGCGACATGAAAGTGCCTGCATTTGCCGAAGTCAAAGATAATTTCAAGCAGCGTGCACAGCAAGATCAAGTGACCAAGCTAGTGCAGGAACTGCGTGCAAAAGCCACAGTTGAATAAGTTGTCATAAGCTGTTGCCAGAAATTGGCGAGCGGTTAAGTCACGACTAATTCTGCTTTTAACTTATCGCTAACTTTTCACCCACAAAAAAAGCGGCTCAGGCCGCTTTTTTTGTGGGTGGTTGTTTACAGATGTGGGTTGTCAGATTTGTTGTCATGAAACAATCGTGATTGTTAAATTTATTGTTTTTGCTAATGCAGCATTGCACATCAATCCAGATTCGATTAACGTAGCAAGATGAGTAACGAAATCCAGGTGCAATTCGCCAAAGCAGGTAACCCGTATCGACTTGAAGTGTCGGTATCACCGCTGCTGCCGCGAGAGGTGTCACAAGTGGTCGAAGAATTTACCGCACATTGGACCAAACCCGAAGAAGTGGATCGTGTTCGTGTCAACGATGCCACTGCGCTGATCCTGATTGCCGACCACGAAATCCGCGCAGGCGGACGCCCGGGAGACATCGCCCGGGCGCTGACGTACGCGATTTGGCGAAAGCTTGATCGCTATGTAAAGGTCACCGTCGAATCAACCTACCTCGGCGAAAGCCCAGACGCGCATTTTGAATTTGGCGAAACTCAATACAGCGAAGCCTTCGGCGCACGGTTTGAGAATTAATCACCGCGGCGATTTGAATTTTCCCGAAGCCGAAAAAGTAAAGTGCCTGTCTAGCTTGCCGATTGAGGTGGAATTGCCTTAAAAGGCCCGCTGGTGCTCACTTTTAAAATATTATTTTCGATGCTAATGCGGTACCTGATAATCTCTTAGGCGGAAAGGTCAAGCAAGCGCGTATGCCGGTTTAATCGAATTTCAGTTTTCACTACGCAATATTGAAATATTGCCATGTTTAAAAATCATGCGGCCTTCCCTAAGAAAAAGCACGCGGTGCGTCTTACTCCGAGTGCGTCAAATCTGCTCAACTCGGATTGATATGCGATGCTGTTTAGAACCTAAGGGTTGCCGCATCCCGCCTCAGCGCCAGAGTCCGAAATTGAGCGGATGGTGTACCCCGCCAGCCGGGCAACCGCGAAAATTAGCGTGGCAATAGATATTCTTCTTCATATTTCCCCTTTCATAAACGTTGTGTCTTGAAACTCGTTTTAGCCCACCCAAACCCGCGCATTCCGAAACATTCGCAGCCACGGGCTCTCGCGCGATGGCGCGTTTTCGTTTCGCCACGCTTTTGGATGCCATGACAAATTGACGTTGAGCGCGACGCGTTCGGGGTGCGGCATCATGATCGAGAAGCGGCCGTCAGGTGTGGTGAATGCCGTCATGCCAAGTGGCGACCCGTTGGGATTCATGGGGAACTTTTCAGTAACTGCGCCGTGGCCATCGACGAAATGGGCGGCGCTGAGCCAGCGCACCGCATCGAGGTGGGCTTGATCACGAAACGTGGCGCGACCCTCGCCGTGTGCGGTAGCAACCGGTAAGCGCGACCCCACCATGCCGGCAAAAAATAGCGAGGGAGAATCGCGAATTTCCAGCATCACGGTGCGCGCTTCATATTGCTCGCTTTTATTGCGCTCGAAGTGTGGCCAGTTTTCAGCACCGGGAATAATCGTGTGCAGATTCGACATCATCTGGCAGCCATTGCAGACGCCGAGCGCGAAGGAATCGCTGCGTTGAAAAAACGTCACAAATTCATCGCGGGCTCGGGCGTTGAACAGCACCGATTTTGCCCAGCCTTCACCTGCGCCGAGCACATCACCGTACGAGAATCCGCCGCAGGCCGCAAAGCCTTTGAAATCTTTTAACGACACACGGCCTTCGATAATATCGCTCATGTGGACGTCATAAGCGTCGAATCCGGCTTTGGTAAATACATGCGCCATTTCGAGCTGACCGTTCACACCCTGCTCGCGCAAGATCGCAATTTTTGGTTTGGCACCGGTGCTGATTGACGCCGCGACAAATGGTGCTGCCACATCGTCAAGTGCATCAAAGCTGAGCTTGGCGGTGAGGCCCGGATCTTTCGCATCCAGGATGCGATCGTATTCCTGCTTTGCTGTGGTTGGGTTATCACGCCGCGATTGAATCAGGTGGCTGGTCTCGGACCAGGCGCGCTGTAATTCAATTCGCGATTCCGCAAAGATCGGTTTCGAGCCGCGAATCATGCGCAAATCATCCGTGGTATTCGGGTGACCGATGATATGGCTTGCGGTACTCAACCCCGCACCCCGCAACACCTGCATGACGTGGGCGCGTTCGGCTTTGTGAATCTGGATAACCGCGCCTAACTCTTCGTTAAAAAGCGCGGCCAATACGGCATCGTCGTCGCCCAGTTTTTTATGAATCGCGGTGACATCATAATCATCTACGTCGGTTTCCCGCGCGTTGAATACCAGCGTATCCAGATAAATAGAGATTCCGAGATGTGACGCAAACGACATTTCCGCCAGCGTGACGAATAAGCCGCCATCTGAACGGTCATGATAGCTCAGGATTTTTTTGTCACGGGCGAGTTGGCGTACAGCGTTGAAAAATGCCTTCAACGATTCTGCGTCGTCGACATCTGGTCCGATGTCGCCGACCTGCGCGTATACCTGCGCTAACGCGGATGCGCCCAACCGGTTTTTACCTTGACCCAAATCGATCAACACCAGCTCGGTATCGTCCTCACGCGAGAGTTCAGGTGTAAGCGTGGCGCTCGCATTTTGTGCGAGCGCAAAAGCGGAAATAATTAACGACACCGGTGCGACGACTTCTTTTTTCTGCTGATCCTGCGTCCATGACGTTTTCATCGACAATGAATCTTTTCCCACCGGAATTGAAATTCCCAGTGCCGGACAAAGTTCCATGCCGACTGCCTTGACGGTGGCGAATAATTTCGCATCTTCACCCGCCACGCCCGCCGCCGCCATCCAATTTGCGGATAGTTTTACGTCTGACAGCTTGGCAATGTCGGCCGCCACAATGTTGGTAATAGCTTCGCCGATCGCCATACGCCCCGATGCGGGCGCGTTGATCACCGCCAGCGGGGTACGCTCACCCATGGCCATTGCTTCGCCTTCGGTTGCAATGTAGCCCATCAACGTGACGGCGCAATCGGCCACCGGCACCTGCCACGGGCCGACGAACTGATCACGCGCGGTCAGCCCGCCCACTGAGCGGTCACCGATGGTGATCAGAAACGATTTGTCCGCCACGGCAGGTAATCGGAGCACGCGATAGGCGGCTTCTTTCAATTGCATTGCACTCGTATCTAGGGCCACGAGCATTGATTGGAGGGACGCGACGTCACGATGCATGCGCGGCGGTTTGCCGAGTAGCGTATCCATGCTCATATCGACGGCATGGTTGCCAAACAGTGAATCGGTCACGATCAATTGCGGCTCGGCAGTGGCGACGCCCAACACCGCAAACGGGCAGCGCTCACGCTCACAGAATTGTTGAAGCGTGGCCAACGATTCCGGTGCAATCGCCAGGGTGTAGCGCTCCTGGGATTCGTTGCTCCAAATTTCTTTCGGGCTCATGCCCGGCTCTTCATTCGGCACTTTGCGCAGATCAAATTTTGCGCCCACACCGCTAACGTGCGCGAGCTCCGGCAGCGCATTGGAGATGCCCCCGGCGCCCACATCATGAATCGACAAAATCGGATTTTTTTCACCAAGCTGCCAACATGCATCAATAACTTCCTGACAACGCCGTTCCATCTCGGCATTAGCACGCTGCACGGAATCAAAATCGAGCGATTCAGTATTTGAGCCTGACGCCATCGACGATGCTGCGCCGCCACCCAGGCCGATGCGCATTCCCGGCCCGCCGAGCTGAATAAACAAGGTGCCCGGGCCAAATGGCTTTTTGTGCGTATGCGCATTTGAAATATTTCCAAGACCGCCGGCGATCATGATCGGTTTATGATAGCCGCGCACCACGCCCCCGGATAGCTGCTCATAGGTGCGGAAATAACCGCATAAATTGATGCGGCCAAATTCATTGTTAAACGCGGCGGCGCCGAGCGGGCCTTCGGTCATGATGGTCAATGCCGACGCAATACGTGCGGGCTTGCCATAGCGCATTTCCCACGGCTGCTCATGGCCGGGAATTTCAAGATTTGAGACGCTAAAACCGGTTAGACCGGCTTTGGGTTTGGCACCAATGCCGGTCGCGCCCTCATCGCGAATCTCGCCGCCGGCACCGGTCGCAGCACCGGGCCACGGCGCAATCGCAGTCGGATGATTATGCGTTTCAACTTTCATCACGACGTGAGTCAGATCATTATGGAAATCGTATTTCCCGTTTGATGGGAAAAATCGTTCAATCGCTGCGCCCTGCATAACGGCTGAATTATCCGAATAGGCAACGATGGTACCTGTTGGCGTGATTTGATGCGTATTGCGAATCATTGCGAACAGGCTTTTATCCTGCGTTTCGCCGTCAATAGTCCATGACGCGTTAAAAATTTTGTGGCGACAATGTTCTGAATTAGCCTGCGCAAACATCATCAGCTCGACGTCGGTAGGATCGCGTTTGATAGTCGCGTAATAGTCGAAAAGATAATCAACCTCGTCAGCGGATAATGCTAAACCGAGCTCGGTATTGGCGTGAGTTAATGCCGATTTACCATCGCGTGTGGTGGAAATCGTTACGAGCGGAGTTGGCGCTTGCGTCACAAAAAGCTCGGCGGCATCATCAAGCGATGTGCGCACGGTTTCGGTCATCGGGTCATGAATGGCATGTAGTACCGCTGAATGTGCGTCGACGCTCAGCTCGGTCTCTGCCAGCACGTAAAACGCAGTGGCACGCTCAATTCGTTTGATCTTTCCCAAACCGCAGTTATGCGCAATATCGGTTGCTTTTGAAGCCCATGAAGAGATTGTACCGACGCGAGGTAGGACGAGCACCAGCGTGCCTTCTGGAGCATTTGTGGCTGGAGAGCCATATGTAATAAGAGCCTGTAAAATCTTCGTCTCGTTTTCATCCAGCGCCGAAGTTGCCTGCACAAAATGCACGAACTCGGCGTGAATTGAGCGAATTGCCGGATATTTTTCTTGCAATGGTGACAACAGTTTTTTTAGCCTGAAGTCGGACATGGCGACGGGCCCGCCGAGCGTAAGGATCGGCAAGAAGCTGGAGGAGGTGGGGGAAGTGACACGAGGCATGAGGACTCTTTGGGAATTAGTGCGAGAAGCGATGCATTTGAGCGCAAATTATACCGGACGCACGATTGCGCTAGGCACCCCTAATGTCACGTCTAAAGCGTTCACGGTGGTGATGCCAGTGCATGCCTAGTTCAATCCTTACCCCGTCGGCCATCGCACTAAACCCAGCGCAGTCTTACCCGTGTGCGCCTGCCATCGTCGAGCGCGATTGAATCGCGCCATAGCGGCAACGTTGCTGAACGGAAAGGCCGAAGTCTGTTCCAAACTCTGTTTATCAAGCGATGCGCGATTTTTCCCGGTTGCTCTGCTGTGGTGACGTACGGGATGCTGATAAACCACGGCATCACGAAAGCGCCATCGCTAATGCGGCCCTCGCTTTGTCGGCCATTGCGGTGGTGTAGTCGAATGCCGAGTACGCTGCGCGGGCCTGCCTTTTTCTGCTGATCTGGCCGAAAGCTTTCCGCGTCTAGGTCAAGCAGGTAAAACGCCACGACTGAATCTGCGCGTATCAGCAGGAGTTGGGTGATCTCGAAGGCAATGCCAATACACAGCGCCAGGCCCAAACCAACAATGACCCACATTGCCAACGGCAAAGTAAGCACAGCCACCAGCCCGGCTACCCCGGCCGCGGATGCCATGGTGATGCCGATTTTCGATACGCTGACGGATATCCAGCGAGGGTCATCCCGCCACGGCGGTGTTTTATTTATGTTGGTCATCAGAACAAACGTAAAATGGCTACTTGATAAACTCTATTATTACTTGATGAATCCTCTCTGGACTGATTTGCTGCAACGCGCAGGCGCCTTGTTTTTCGATGGTCGCGTCTCCAGCTACGGCAACGCAAATGCCGAGCTGCAATCGATAGGCGGTCAAATCGTCATGTGCGATCTTTCGCATGAAGGATTGTTGCTTGTTTCTGGCGAGGATGCGGAGGCATTTTTACAAGGGCAATTGAGCAATGACGTGCTTGCGCTGGCAGAGGGTGACGCGCAAGTCACCAGCTGGTGTTCACCCAAAGGCCGTATGTTGGTAACGCCGCTGCTGTGGAAAGGCAGGCAGGGCATCTTTCTGCAAATGCCCCGAACACTGCAAGGCGCGATTCAAAAAAGATTGCAAATGTTTGTGTTGCGCTCAAAAGTAAAGCTGGAAGATTTAAGTGCCGAGTGGGTGAAAATTGGTGTGGGAGGCACGGATACTATCGCAGGCGATGCCCTGGAAGCCAGTATTCACGCGGTGTTTGCGGCAGCTCCGACGAGAGTTTTGAGCAGCATTCATACTGATTTGGGCAGAGTTATTCGCGTTTCGCCAACGCGGTTTGAAATTGTGGCGAGCCCCATCAATGCAATTGAAATCTGGGACAAGCTGACGCCGTACGCCGTCAAGGTCGGTGCAGGTGTGTGGGATTTACTTGCTATTCGCGACGGGATAATTCAGGTGCTGCCAGAAACGCAGGACCAATTCGTTCCACAAGCGGCCAATTTTGAACTGATCGGGGGCGTGAATTTCAAGAAGGGTTGCTACCCTGGTCAGGAAATTGTTGCGCGTACGCAATATCGCGGTATTTTGAAACGCCGCTTGGTACGTGTGCACAGTCAAATCAATGATTACCCCAAGCCGGGCGAAAGTGTTTATGCGCCAGAGTTTGGTGAGCAAGCAGCAGGACATATTGCTAACCTTGCGCCCGCTCCAGAGGGCGGCTTTGATGCACTGGTGGTGGCGCAAATTGAAAGCATTAAAGCGGGCTCACTGCGTCTTAAAAGTCTTGAAGGCGCAGCATTACGAGTACAGCCGCTGCCATATGAAGTGACTTTTCCTTGAGAATTTTTTTTAGTTGCGGCTAAAGAGCGCGTCGCATTTCCTGATGCGGGATGCCGGCCTCGGTAAATTCCATCCCGTGCGAAAGAAAGCCATGATGAAAATAAAACGCTGTCGCGTGAGTCTGCGAATGCAATAGCACCTGGCTGTAGTCTCGGCGTTTCGCTTCGTCGCAAAGTTTTTCAAGAATTTCGGTGCCGACCCCTTTACGCCGCCAGGCCCGCAATACTGCCATGCGACCAATGCGGGGAATCGGTTCATCCAAAATCAGTCTTCCCGTGCCGATGGTATTGCCATCTAAATCGCAGGCAGCAGCATGAATACAAAGTGCATTATTGGCGTCAAGCGTATCCAGCTCAATCTCAGGCGGTACCCCCTGTTCACGGACAAACACCGTGAAACGGATTTGAGAAAGTGCCTCGCCATGATGTTGCCAATCAACCAGAGAAACCGTGAAGGGAGTTGCAGTACACATGTGTCAGAAATGTAAAATTATCGTTGAGCTAGATCTTACATTGTTCGCCAAACGAAATTGTTTTTCTGCAACAATTGTTCACGAAAAAATTGCAACTCTAGAAAAGAAGGCTGTCGTACAAATTGTTACAACTATCAAAGCTACCTGATTGTGCCTAATCTGCGTAGATCCTCGCGCGAGCGCCTTGAACCAAAACTGCTGAATTTGATCTCTAGCGCAAGCTTATAAAGGCGCGCAAAACGGCACGCTTACGGCCTGTAGCACCTGCCCAGAACGGTTATTTTGCACGAACGCCACCAGGTTCAGATCCTCTCGCTTCCAATCCCTTGGAAGGCTAATCGTTGTTTTGATTTCACCCGCACTATTCGCATTGTCGGTAGATGAACCTGCGTCGACCGGAATTTGAATTGGGCCACTTAATTCCCGCACCACGTGATTATGTTTTAACAACGCGCCTTTGTTTTCTCCCGCCGTAACGCGACTGACAAGGTTATTTTCAGTCAACACAAAATACAAGGACAATGACGAAGCGCCGGCTTTTCGCAACAATCCATCGCTTAGGCCGACTGCCACAGCAACATCAATTGCATTCAACGCCGGTTGTGCGCGAAGCTTCAAACTGACCTGGGCTGGTTTTGCGGCCAAATCGCGAATGCTCGCATCTAATTGCGAATCAGGAGATCCCAAATTTGATACGTAGTAGTCCACCGCATTGCGTACGTCTTTACCGTCAAACATAACTTGCGGCGTGTAGACAGTGCGGCTGCCCTGAAGCCCAACCACTTTGCGCTGACGCTCCGCAAAGCCTGGCTTTCCGAAGCGATCTTTCCAGCCTATGTAATCCCAATAATCCACATGAAATGCTAGCGGCACGACGCCGTTTTTCTCAAATGAGAGTGTTGAAAACCATTTGTCTGCGGGCGGGCAGCTGTCACAACCTTCCGAGGTGTAAAGCTCTGCAATTGAAACTGTTTTGACGCCGCTATCCGCGTGGATGCGTTGATCGCAGGTTGCCGCGTTTACGCCTAAAGACAGGCCAGCCAAAATAATCGACGAGGTGATCAACCAGAAGGTGACAACTATAAAAACTCGGTTCACGGCGATCTCCAAAATTGACCTAGAGCACATAATTTATACACGGCAACTTATGGTTCTACGGCCCACGTCAATTTTGGATGCAGCGCAATCGCCGACGCGATCGCTTTTTAATAATATGGTTTTTGTTTGGTTGAGTTGAATTTCTCGACACCATCCAGGATGGCTTTTTTTGCATCATCGGGGCCCAGCCACCCATCCACTTTTACCCATTTTCCCGGCTCAAGATCTTTGTAATGCTGGAAAAAATGGGTAATCTGATCGAGCATGATTTCGGGCAAATCATTCACGGTTTTAACATTGCGATAGATAGCGGTGAGCTTGTCGATGGGCACGGCGAGAAGTTTTTCGTCGCCGCCAGCTTCATCGGTCATTTTTAACATGCCGATAGGGCGGCAGCGCACGACCACGCCAGGGACCAACGCAAACGGCGTCACCACCAGCACATCTACTGGGTCGCCATCGTCTGAAAGCGTATGCGGAATGTAGCCGTAGTTGCATGGATAGTGCATGGCGGTTGACATGAAACGGTCAACGAACAGTGCGCCCGTTTCTTTGTTCAGCTCATATTTGATAGGGTCGCCATTCATCGGGATTTCGATGACAACATTTACGTTATTTGGCACGTCTGTGCCGGAATCGACTCGATCTAAATTCATAAGGGGCTTCTCAAGCTAGGGAAATTGGATTAGCCTCTAGGTATGGCTGATAGTTTTGGGTTGATGCTGGTTCCATAATTAAACCAGAAAAAACATTGGCAGCGGCTACCATTCATGAATCTCGAAGCTGAATAAGATTTACATTATTAGATGCTATAAAGGTTTTATGCAGCAACGAAGCTTGGATACACCATCGAAGCTTCGGTACAACAACTGTCATTATCGCTGTTCAACATGAAACCGCCAAGCGCGGACGATTGGAGGATACGTGCATCAAAGGAAGCAAGCCGGACAAAACTTGAAAAATGCGAAAATTCGTGTGGGACGCGGCGCGATTGCGACCCCTCCCGCACATGTCGAAAGTGTGGGCAAAGGTGCTATCGAACCCGCGTTTTCACTTTTCTCTGCCGAGGCAAAGCGTTTTCCATTGATCCTCACGCTTGATCAAAACGGTATTCCACATCGCTGGATTACTTGGCAGCACGCCGTTTGGTATTACGCAAAGTCTCGTATCGCCTGGGAGCTGGGCTCTGAAGCCTTCACTGTCTGTGGCGGCAAATCTCGCGATACCGGCGAAGTTTCCACTGTAACGGCGGCCTCAATCATCGCGATTCGCGGCAAAGCGATGGCCATGAAAGGCTTTAACCAAGTACCGCCGCTAAATAATCGCGAGCTTTTTCATCGCGACCGGCATATGTGCGGCTACTGCGCAGGTCTTTTCTCGCACTCCAAGCTTACTCGCGACCACATCATTCCTTATGCGAAGCGCGGACAAGATACCTGGATGAACGTGGTCACTGCCTGCCGAGCGTGTAATGAACGAAAGGGCTCGCGCCTGCCGGAAGAAGCGCAAATGCAGCTGGTTTATGCGCCCTACATCCCGAACCGTGCGGAATTTTTAATCCTTGCCAATCGCCGCATTCTGGTCGATCAGATGGAGTTTTTAAAGCAACATGTGGCGGCGCACAGCCGCGTCCACTTACCCGACTAGTTTTATTATTAGCCGACCTGACCCGGCAAAAATATTTCGCAATACAGGAAAACGGGAAAGCCCTTGGATGAACCAGGCTCGTATTCGAGTTTCCAGGCGGTATTCGCACCTAATCTGGGCGGTGCGAATCAACTTAGTGAATACCCCATTTGTCGGCCTTTATATGATCAATATGTGGCCAGCCGCTTTTCAGCATTCTCGGATCCGCGCAACGATTCGCGTGATAGCGATAGGGTGATCAGATATGCACGCGAATTATTTAACGACGAGCAGCCGCGTCGTGCGATCGAGTTAATACGCATTGCGATCGAGGAAGATCAGTCGCAGCGCGCGCTGCTGCTGGCGCTCGTTCAGCATTTTGCTGCGCGGCCATGCGAGTAAGTGGCGGCGAATTGCGGGCCAACGAACGATCGCACCACGTGGCATTTTTCATCAGGTTTTTAAAAGCGCGTTGGAATAAAAAATATCAGAGCACATTCTTGAAGTCAGAATGGAGGGACAGCGAAGCGAAACGACCTTGGAATCGCTCTACGCGAGAACACTCTTGCTGGAGCGTTTTGCCAGCGACAATCTTTCCCACCGGGCCTCGAAATACTGGATAGCTGGCTCATTACCTAGATGAGCGCATTGTGGTTGTCAACCAACCCCTCTGCCAGCGACGCTACGTTATTGTTGTCGATTAATATCAACAGCGAGATGCATGGCCTGACGCGCTACGAGGTCGGTGACAATGCTGATTTCTACCTGGCGCTGGCGCCCCAGCAATACCAACTGGAACGCGCCATCCAGAGCTTCCACTGTGGCGTACTTTTCCAAAGCTGGGGTATTGGTATGGCGTTCCGAGTTGACGAGCACGTGGGTGTGATCGATTTTCTTGAGCGCGAATTGATGATGCTGGAGCAAAAAATTATCGTCAAAAGTAAGCGCTTTTCGCCGCAAAGTGAGGTAGCGGCAGACGTTTATTTAGACTTGGCGTTATCACGTCGGTTGGGCAGAGCCGCCAGCCCGCCAAATTTGAGTTAAATAAAATCGGCGCGCAGAGTGCGCCTTCTGTTTCCCGTGCCCATAATCCAGCGCTAATGGGCAGGGCTGGTTGTGAAACTCAGGACAGCGCCGATATCGCAAATTCTGCGCTGGATGCGGAGCTTGGGGCCCTTCATCTGAGCGTGCTGGATGTTAGTGAAACTGGTGTCGGTTTTGTAGTGCCTGCGGTCGCCGCGGCAGATGTCAGCGTCAATGATCTCGTTGCGGTGCGTCTCGGTGCGCACTATCCGCTGTCTCTCGGTGTTATCGTCCGAAAGACGATTGCAAAAGCCGGGGCCGAGCGTAATTCAAAGGTTATCGATGTTAACTTTTTGTCTCGGTGCCTGCTGCTAGCGCGCCTCCATCTTTAGCATCCATCGGCTAAAAATGCAGGTATTGCTCCGCAAAATATGGCGATAAATGCAATTTCATTATCGGGTCACTCTGCTTACAGAAGTGCCGACTCACTGGTGCTCAGCGACGCCATCCCTAAATCGTCACCGCGATTGACGATGCGTTTCGGTGGCGAAACGAGTGGCGGTATTTTTCAAATCCGGCTTGGGCGAGTACGTTGCCAAGGGCGAGGTTGGAGGATGGTAGCGTTTGACGTCATTTAAAAGACGGCAGTTCGCTAGCCGCTTTTCTCGATCAGCATGGCATCCCCGTAGCTGAAAAACCGGTAGCGATCCCCTACCGCGTGGCGGTATGCATTGGCCATATTGTCAAGCCCCGCGAAGGCCGCCACCAGCATCATGAGCGTTGATTTTGGCAAATGAAAATTAGTGATGAGCCGATCAACCGTTTTGAATGCGTAGCCGGGCTTGATAAAGATTTGCGTCTCCGCCTGCTGCGCATACAAAACGCCACTGCTCGATGCGGCTTCCAACGTGCGCATACTGGTAGTGCCCACCGCAATGACGCGCCCGCCACAAGCCTTCGCAGTGTTAATAGCGTCCACTGTTTCCTGTGGCACATGGTAGCGTTCACGGTGCATGATGTGTTTTGAGATATCGTCATCACGAACCGGCTGAAAAGTGCCCGCCCCAACATGCAAGGTCACGTAAGCGAAGGTTACGCCGGCCGCTTGAATTTGATTCAATAAAGATTCATCAAAATGTAGTCCCGCGGTCGGCGCTGCGACTGAACCAATATGTTTTGCATAGACTGTTTGGTAACGCGATTCATCGGCTGCGTCAGGCAAATGGGTGATGTAAGGGGGGAGCGGGACTTCACCGTGTTGATTTAGCACGTC
>JAYVYF010000289.1:0-6422 GCA_043784585.1 Burkholderiales bacterium | reverse complement strand
CGTGCGCGGACTAATTCGCAGAACGCGGATTTTGTAGTTCGGCGATGCGGCGCTGGACCACGCTTCGGTCAAATTGCGCGCCCGCTTTGAGGGCTTGCGCGAGCGATTTTTGATAGTAGTCGAGTGCCAGTCGTGACTGGTTCAGCTGATCGAGGCTTACCGCAAGGTTGTATAGATAATCGGCGTTGTCGGCGTCGAGCCGATAAGCCTCAAAGAAAGCCTGCTGCGCCTCGGTCCAGCGGCGCTGACTTGCATAAAGATTGCCAAGTGAAAATTGCAGCGAGGCCGCGTTGGGATCTTTGTAAATCAGCACTTTGAGTTCAGCTTCTAATTGTCCGGGCGCCTCGGACTTGGTGCCGCCGCCAGCCCCCGCCCCTACTCCCGCACTCTCGCTCACGGCCAGCAGGCCCGCAATCGCCATGCTGTTGCGTGGATCAAGCTCCAGGACACGCCGATAGTGGCGCGCGGCCAAGGCGTTATCACCGCTGCGCGCGGATGCCGCCGCCAAACCGAGCTGCGCATCCAGACTGAGGGGCGTGACCCCGACCAGTTGAGCATAGAGTTTTTTCGCCTGAGCATAATCGCCGCGCGTTAACGCCGAATACGCGGCGCTGAGTTCCGGCGAAACCTTAGGCGAATCGATAGACTGGGAAAGACGCAAACGAACCGGCGCTTCGCGGCTTGCCGGCGATTGTTTCAAGCTCTGCGCCAACAGCTCACGCTCAGTCAATTCGCGCGCGGGGCCGGGTATGGTGGTGATTGTGGCGCTGATGGCCGGCGACTTCGGCAAGGGCGCGTTGGCAAGCGGGGGTGGCAACAACGGCGGCAGCAACGGTGGCAATGGTGATTGCGCAGGATCGATCACCAACACAACGGCAGATCCTGCGGCTACCGATGCAGAGTTTGCCCTGTCGGTTGAAGCCGGAATTTGCCCGACGCTAGCTGAGGCCGGCGGCAGCGCTGGCGCGGTTGGTGACGCACGACTGGCGTTGCTGGAATTATTGAAAAGCGTTGGCCCGAACAGCTGCCAGCCAAACCACCCGACCGCCCCTAGCACCACAATGCCGACCGCAACCGCAGGCAACATCCATGGTGCAGAAACTGTCTTAGGCGGCGCAGTTCTTTTTGGGATAAGGACGGCTGGCTTAATGTTATTCCGATCCGCTAGCGAATCTGGTGGCGGGGCTATTGCCTGTATGCCTTCTGTCGATCTCGCCGCGCGAGCTGAAGTATTGGATGCGGGTGGCCGCCGGAGCAGAGGCACACCGGTGGCGGTTGCGGGCGCCGCAAATGTGGTGGGGAGGGCGGTGGCGAAGGAGGGCGCTGGCGCGGGTGATTCATCCGCTGCGTCCGGTATAGCCGACGAGGCGGGCTTCGTTGTTTCATGCTCCGTCAGCGCCAGTTCGCGTCGCTCTGGGCCCGTATAAGCCGCATGTTCTTCAGCGCCATCGCCAGGCTTGGCAACGCCAGCACCGGCAGCAGGCGCTGCCTCACCCGCTTTCGCCTTCTTGGCCTGCTCGGCGCGTTTTAGTGCATCGAGTAACAGGCTCATAGCACGTTCCTCATGGGGTTTTCCGTGTGCCCACGTCGTCTGTGTTGCGGTCAGCGGGGCTGGCGGGATAGAGCGCAGGAATTAGCGGCTCAGCCTCTTTGAAAAATTTACTATCGGGCAGCAGACGACGATAGGCGGAGAAATCAGTCTCGACGCTGGCGTCTTTGATGACAATAGGGCGCAAGAAAACGACTAGCTCGGTCTTCCTACCAGTGTCGTTGCGATAACTTGTTGCATCGCCAATCAATTTGAGTCGTGAAAGAATAGGCAGGCCATCACGCTTTTCCTCGAAGCTGTCTTGCATCAACCCGCCAAGCACGGCGGTCTGACCGCTCGGCACTCGCAATACGGTCTCAAACTCGCGCGTCTGGATTTGCGGGATTTGGTTGATAACATTGGCACGGGCTAAATCCGGATTTGGGTCTCTTACAAAACTGACTATGCGCGTGATGCTGGGGCGAATATTCAAAGTCACAATATCGCCCTCACTAATCTGCGGCGTGACGTTCATTACAAAACCTTCTGGCACTATGTTCGGTGTAGAAGTGTAGGAAATAATAGGTGTTGAGGACGTGCTTAACCCTGTTGTGCTGGTGGCGACAGTGACTTCCGCCTTAACAGTGAAGTAGACCTTATTTTCTACTACCTTCATCACCGCGGTTTGATTATTCAGTGTCGTAATGCGCGGGCTGGACAGCACTTTAGTGTTTCCAAACGAATCAAGAAGTTTGATGGACGAGGTGATTGCGCCCCCGACGGCCGCATTGGGGTTACTGTACTGAATACCAAAATACGGCGCGGAGGCTAAATTTTGACCGGTAAAACTCTGCGTGAAAGAATATCCAAGGCCTTTTAAACCAAGTGCCGACCAATCTACGCCTGATTGATAATTGTCATTTAATGTAACTTCAACAACTGTCGCTTCAATCAATACTTGGCGGCTTGCACTACCTGTGACTTGCGCAATGAATTCAGCGACTTTATCTTGCTGGCGCGAGGTCGCCCGCACGGAAACAGAACCCGTTTCGTAATTCACAATCACCGAGGCGGCTTCACGGAAGGTCAGAGTCTGCGAGACGGTCTGCGATTCCACCTGCGATTCGGCGACGCCGGGGCCGGTGGTTTCGGTGCGGTTAATGCCACGCGAATTGTTGCGATTATTCGCGGCACGTTGTGAGGTAGTTTGGCTGCGGTTATTAGCCGACGTGCCTTGTGATTGGTCTTTTACGAATGTTTCCGAACTGCCCTCGGGCAGCAACTTATCCGTGTCGCGCAACATGTCCTTGATGTTTTTTTCCAGGCTGTCCCAAAACCTGTTTTTAGATGCGTTATCGATTCGCAACTGCGTGGTGTTTTGTGCACTGCTGCTATTGCCCGCACCGGACAAGCCACTGCTCGGCCCGACCACCTGCGTTTGCACACCAATGGAAGCGACCGATTCGCGGGTCATGTTTACGTAATCGACCCGATACAATTTCAGGTATGGCGAGTCTTTCATCACCACCAAATTGAGCCCGTCCGTCTCAAAGCGCATATCGACTTGCTTGGCCACGCGAGTCAGAATTTGCCGCAAGGTCTGGTCAATTGCGTTTAGCGTGACGCGGCCTTCGATGCCGGGATGCACGTCGATATTGACTTTGGTATCACGGCTGATCGCAAACAGTAAATCCTCGACCAACACATCTTTTACGGTAATCGAATAACGCACCTCGTCAATGCGCGCCTGCGGAGGTGGCGGGAGCGGAACCTGGCGCACCGTGTCTGGAACATTGCCGCGGGTGGGCGAGTTTGGCACGGACGCGTCGCGCGGTTCGGCTTTGAGATGGCCGTCTACGCGTGCCACTGGCAACGTGCCGCACCCTGCCAGGGTGAGTATTAAAGCGCTCACTATGCCGGTGATGGCTTGTCGATTTTTACGGACCTCATTTTTGCGCGGATCGCCACTTAGCCCATCAGCAGATGAGGACGCGGAAATGCACTCAGTCATGTGGCTTCGTTTAGATAAATTCACAAAGATGGATTCATAAAAATAGATTCATGGATGTAGCCTCGTGGTGGGTGGAAGCGCACAACTTAATTAGCAATATATTCAGGTTGAGCAACTGCTTATTACAAATTGATTATGTGATAAAAGCAGAGACTTGGCGAAGCAATTAATCGGGTCGAGATTAGCTAAAACGTGCTGATGCGCGGAATTTTTTATGGCTTTGGCGCGGGGTTAATGCTTGATCCAACGGTGGTCGGTAAAACAACGGGTCGTAAATCTTCGCGTATCGATTTGATGGATCGCACATAAGGGCTGTACTGGCTGACTGTGGCTGAAAGTTTCGCCAGTGACTGGGTGGCCGCCGCGCGATTTGCGAACGGGCCGAACAGCACGCTCACCCTTGGATTGGCGGTGTCATCTGAGCTGGCCGAAGGTGCCAGCATGATCCGATCGCTGCTGAGCTCGCGGCTGATCGCACGCAAAAAATTTTCAATCGCCACTGATTCTCGTGGATCTGCCGTCATTAACTGGATTGCCGACGGGGTGCCGGTCAGGGCATTCAATCGTGAAACATCAGCGTTCATGCGGGCTTCCAGCCAATTTAGGCTGCGTGATCCCGTCGATGCTGGTGTTTGTAAGCCCACACTGTTGGTGGGCGGCGCAATTACCGCTAAGATGGGTGCCGTCACCGGTGCACGCACTGGCTGGTCTACTCGCGTCGTGGTGTTGGATGGTGGCACGGCTACCGGCGCCGCCGCCACGGCCGGAGTGGCAGCAGCAGTAGCAATGGGGGTGGGGGTGCGATCCAGCGCAGTCATGCGGCCCGCCCCGAAGCCAATGACCAAGCCAATCACGAGCCCGATCAGCAGCACGCTCGCCAGCGCCAAGCGGCGCTGCCCGGCGTTAGTCTCACTAGTCGTTTTTGCTGCAATAACGGTCGCATATTCAAGCGGATTAACCGGAACCGTTGGTAAAACAATTTGCGTATCGGTGATGGCAGCCCGCACATGGTCTGGCGTGATGGTGTGGGTGCCTGTCGCATACGCCGCGAGCATCGTTTTGTCGGCATAAATATTGATGCGACGCGTCAGGCCCTCAGAGGCTTCAGCAATCAGCTTTAGCGCGTCGGCGCTGAATAAATCCGGGCCTTTGTAACCGGCGGCGCGTAAGCGAAAGTTAACGTAATCTTTGATGTCATTGGCGGGCAAAGGCTGCAACTGAAAACTATGCGTAATGCGTTCCTTGAGCTGCCGCATATGCGGCAGCGACAGATGCTGATCGAGCTCGGGCTGGCCAAACAGCACAATCTGCATCAATTTGTCGTGGCTGGTTTCCAGATTCGACAGCAGGCGAATTTCTTCCAGCGTTTCCAGTGGCATCGCATGAGCTTCGTCAATCAGCGCGACTACTTGCCGCCCTTCGGCGTGAATCGCGATCAATTTTTCTTGCAGCGCGCGGACCAGTTTGGTGGTGCTGACGCCATGCGTTTCCAGGCCAAGATCGCCGGTAATGACGGCCAGCATTTCATCGCGCGATAGTGACGGCACCGCAAGATAAATGGTTTCCACAGTGTCGGGCAAGCGTTCCATTAGCACCCGACAAAGCATGGTTTTGCCCGCGCCCACTTCGCCGGTTACCTTCACCATACCTTCGCCGCTGGTGATCGCGTAAATCAAGCCTTCGAGCGTTTCGCCACGGTTGGCACCTGCGAAAAAAAATTCGGTATGCGGGGTAATTTTGAAAGGCGCTTCGGCTAGGCCGAAATGTTCGAGGTAGATCGTCATAAGTCGTTGCTCATAGCTCGAAGTGTAGCATTGGCAGTGGCGTCATTCAGGGTCTACACGCGCGGTTGCTGACTGGGGCGCAGCACGTCCAGACGGCTATAGAGCGTGGAACGGGACAAGCCAAGCAGCTTGGCTGCCTGGGTCATGCTGCCCTGTGAGATCGCGATCGCAGCGTCGATATATTGCAGCTCTAGCGCCGCCAATTTTTGATCGAGGCTGAAGGCGCTGAACGCAGCGATGGCCGATTCGATATCCGCGCGCGGATTGAGCGTTTGAACAGGTGGCGACGGTGCGTCGCGGGCGCCGAGGGCGTCGAATTCTTGCAACAACTCATCAACGCCCACCACGTAGCCGGCATATTTGGCGGTCAGGCGAATCACGATATTTTTGAGCTCGCGAACATTGCCGGGAAAGCTGTATTGCAGCCATGCCTCGCGCGCCGCACTGTCGATGATAAAAGGCTGGGCGGTGGTTTGCTTGTTAGCCTGCTCCGCGCCGACGGCGAGTTGGGCTTGGGTGGTTTGGCTATTGAACAGCGTGCGGTAGTGCTCCATCAACTTCAATTTGTCAGTGCCCAAATCACGCAGCGGCGGCACTTGAAGCGAAAAAACCGACAAGCGATGGAATAAATCCGCGCGGAAACGCCCCGCTTTCACTTCGGCTTTCAAATCGCGGTTGGTGGCGGCAACGATGCGCGCCTTTGATGTTCGCGTTTGCGTTTCGCCCACGCGCTGGAATTCTCCGTTTTCCAGCACACGCAGCAGCTTGGGCTGCAAATCCAGCGGCAATTCGCCAATCTCGTCTAAAAATAATGTGCCCTCGCCGGCATCCTCAAAATATCCACTGGTCGCGCTGACGGCGCCGGTGAATGCGCCTTTCGCATAGCCGAACAGGGTGGGTTCTACCAGATTCGCCGAAATGGCGGCGCAATTCAGCGCGAAAAAGGGTTGTTTGGCGCGCGCGCTGAGGTGGTGCAATGATGCCGCGACCCGCTCTTTGCCGCTGCCGGATTCGCCTTCAATCAGGGCGGGATACATTGATGACGCATAGGTGTCAATCTGCGCACGCAGCTGGCGTATTGGCTGACTGTCACCGATCA
>JAYVYF010000288.1:0-6460 GCA_043784585.1 Burkholderiales bacterium | reverse complement strand
GCGAGGATGCCGATTTCTTCGTGAGGCCGCGCAACAATCCCAAGTTACCCGAGACATTTGTCGCCAAAATCAACGCCGCAGGATCACCGTTTTGGGTGGTCTTTCCACGCAGCCATTTGGTGCAACAGGATTTCTCTTGGGCATGGGCAGGCTGGGGCGCGTTTGGCGCATTGCTGGCGCTAGCGGGTGCGGTGTTTGTGGTGGGGCGCGTGAATCGCCCGCTACGGCAGCTCGCCGATGCGGCGCGTGAATTTGGTCAGGGCAAGAACCCGCCGCCGGTTACCGAAATCGGGCCGGTGGAGGTGCGTGCAGTGTCGGTGGCATTCAATCAAATGCGCGACGATCTGGCCACCGTTGAGCGCGAGCGGGCAACTTTTTTAGCTGGCGTTTCGCATGATTTGCGCACCCCGCTTTCGCGTTTAAGGCTGGGCATTGAGATGCTGCCCGCCGACAAGGAAACGCGCGATGATCTGGAAAAAGATATCGAAGACATTAACGATATCATTGAGCAGTTCATGGATTTTGCTCGCGACGAAAGTCGCGAATTGCTGGCACTTGTTGATGTAAACGCAATAGTGCGTGATGCGGCAATCCGCGCTGAGAAATCCGGTGCCAAAATTTCGCTTGAGCTGGCCGAGGTGCCTGCTATTAAGCTGCGCGCGATGGCGATTCGCCGCGTTCTGGGCAACCTGATCGACAATGCGATGAAGCATGCCGGCCCCGACATTACGCTGCGAACCACCAAGACAGGCAACCAAATTTCGCTCAGCGTGCTAGACCGCGGGGCGGGTATTCCGGCTGCCGATACTGAACGTCTAAAGCAACCGTTTACGCGACTTGACGCCGCCCGCAGCGGCGTTTCGGGTGCAGGATTGGGGCTCGCGATTGTTGAACGCATCGCCAAAATTCATGGCGGCGCATTGCAGCTTTTACCGCGCAACGGCGGCGGCTTAGAAGCCCGAGTGACGTTGATGGCACAGAGCGGCTCATCCTGAGGACAGCTATTACTTGACACATATTAAATTCGGGGTTTCCACATAAAAGTATTTACCTTGATAAAACCTTTGATCGCTGCTTTATTTACTTCTCCCGCCGCTGCCACTTCCGCCGCCTTTACTTGCTCCACCATTTCTGCTGCTTTCGCAATTTGTTTATCGTGTGTATCCTTTTTCGTGGTACCTAGTTTAGCCAGCACGGCAGAAGTTTAATTGACACGACTCCCGACCAAACGCTTATCGATAAGACTATTTTCATTAAGGGTGATCGGATTACGGCCATAACGCCAAGCTTCTCCACCGAAATTCCTGAAGGCGCAAAGTTGATTGATCTTTCGCGCGCGACGATGTTGCCAGAATTGATCGATGTGCACACCCATTTGACGAGCGATCCGCGGCACCCGGGGTATAAATCATTGGGTGTTTCCAACATTCGCGCGGCGCTTAATGGCGCGCGTGCCGCCTGCCGTACTATTGAAGCGGGCTTTACGACCGTGCGCAATATGGGCGCGGATGGCTGTGGGGATGTCGCATTACGCGATGCGATCAATGATGGCGATATTGTTGGACCGCGTATGC
Source organism: Burkholderiales bacterium (assembly GCA_043784585.1). Lineage (GTDB taxonomy): Bacteria > Pseudomonadota > Gammaproteobacteria > Burkholderiales > Usitatibacteraceae > UKL13-2. The sequence goes on along the minus strand of JAYVYF010000288.1, from coordinate 4,886 downwards.
TGGTCTCCGCCGATGCCATTGGAATTCAGGGCTGACACTGCGATCACAATTTGCTGTCCCCGGAATAACAACGTGAACAAAGTTGTGGCCGACGGGCCACAGGCGGCACGAACCAAGGTGCGCGAAATGGTCGAATATGGAGCTGACCTCAGCAAAATGGGCGCTGCCGGTGGTGTGCGGTCCAAAGGCGACGAGGCGGGTGCTCAGCAGCTCACGCTGGAAGAAATGAAAGCGATCGTTGAAGAAGCGCACAAGCCGGGCCGCCATGTTGGAGAACATGCACACCGCACCACCAACATTCGCGATGCCATTCTGGTGGGCGCGGATTCGGTTGAACATGGCAGCTTGATCGACACCGAAGGAATTAAGCTGGCGCGCGAACGAGGCACTTATCTGGCGATGGGTATTTATAACGCCGATTATATTTTGCGGGCGGGAGAGAAAGCAGGATTTCTACCGGAATCGCTGGAAAAAGGAACGTCAAATTGGCCAGTTAAAGCGCAATAATTTTCGCAAAGCGCATCAAGGCGGAGCACGCATGGCATTTGGCAGCGATGCAGGCATCTATGCTCACGGCGATAATGTAAAGCAGTTTTTCTACAGGGTTGAATACGGCATGACACCAGTCCAGTTTATTCAATCTGCGATTATCAATGCCACCGACTTAATGGGCTGAAAAGATAAAGTGGGTTCAATTTCGGCAGGCAAATTTGCGGATAGTATCGCCATCGACGGCGACCCTTCGGCCGACGTTAACCTGTTCACTAAAATAAAATTTGTAATGAAAGGCGGCAACGTTATCAAATCAGAATGAAGTTTTTGGCTTGTCCTATTTTCTGGTGACGAATTGGAGTGGAAAAAACCAGTCGCGCGGAAAATTGCCGAGCAGGATGAGGTGTTTTGCCAATAGTTGGATTTGCCTAATCTGCGTCAATCAGCTATCATTATCAGTTGAACTAATTGTCTAAAAATTAAGTAAAACAAGTGCGAAACCGCCTAAAAAGCATGTGCTGAATTTTTTTATTGGGGTGTTTCATAGCAAAAAGTTGTTGTTATTTCCGTTACCGGAGGGGTGGATGAGCGGTTTAAGTCATACGCCTGGAAAGCGTACGTAGGTTAATAGCCTACCGCGGGTTCGAATCCCGCCTCCTCCGCCAAAGATCATATTTTTACCGTCCAATAGCGTTCAATAAAGTTACTGTAAAAATCGAATTAGTCCCGTAAATCGGGGCTTTTTTGTTTTTTAACGTCCGAAGTGGTTTGTTGCAATCCACGACTATTCGGGGATATGTTTGGGGGTATGGGGATATAGCGCTGGCCCTATCCCGAAAAATGACGGGTTTAGGACGCTTACCAATGCCGCCAACCGATACTGAAATCAAGAAAGCCAAGCCGGGTATCAAGCCCGCGAAGCTTTCCGACGAAAAAGATCTATATCTGCTGGCGAATCCCACAGGTTCTAAACTGTGGCTCTTGTCGCCGACGCCAAATTGACCCATGGGGGATGCGACGATAAAACTGCTCTATCTGGGATTACGCAATATCGCGAAACGTTGGACGATGCCAATACAGAATTGGAAACAAGCCATCAGCCAGCTTATGATTCGATTTGAAGACCGTTTTAACCCCGCCCAGTAAAATCGATCTACACAAAATTCGGGACAGCCTCGGTTTGCGGCCCGCGTGCTTATAAAAAATACACTGCTGGAAACACTGCCACCGCCAGCACGATCAGCACCCACTCCGCCCGCCATCGCTTGAGGTGACCTGTGTAATACAAAATGATGCAAGCAATTGCGAGTATGTAAAAAAGACCTAATAACATCACTTCCCCCTTTTCAAGCTTTTATGTTCTAGATGTCGTGATTCACCTGAACCAGCGCCTGCCAGGCAGGAGTGACGTCCGACCAATACTCGAAATACACTACCACATCGGACACGGTGGTTTACATTAGCATCAACTTATTAGACCGCTTCTTGATCAGTCTCACCAGTGCGAATACGCACTACGCGCCCCACATCGGTCACAAAGATTTTGCCATCGCCAATCTTGCCGGTACGCGCTGCCTTAATGATCACGTCTATTGCTTTATCGACCATCTCATCGTTAAGAATAACTTCAATTTTAATTTTGGGCAGGAAATCAACCGTATATTCAGCGCCACGATAAAGCTCGGTGTGGCCTTTTTGTCGGCCAAAGCCTTTTACTTCTGTCGCCGTCAATCCAGACGCGCCCAACTCCATCAGCGCCTCGCGAACCTCGTCAACCTTGAATGGTTTGATAATCGCTTCAATTTTTTTCATATTTCTGCCTAGATTGGATTGTATTTGGATGTTATCGGGTAACGCCAGTCTTTACCAAATCCGCGCCGGGTAATTTTGGCACCCACAGGAGATTGTCGGCGTTTGTACTCATTAATTTTTAGTAATTTAGTGACGCGCGTTACATCAGCATGCAAAAAGCCGAGTGCCACAATCTCGGCTGGTGAGCGGTCTTGCTCCATGAACAGCTCAACGATTTGATCCAGTATCGCGTAATCCGGCAGTGAATCCTGATCCTTCTGGTCAGGTCGCAGCTCAGCGCTCGGTGGCCGCGTGATTACCCGGTCAGGAATCACCCGCGATTGCTGATTTCGCCATTGACATAGCTTGTAGACCAGCGTTTTCGCGACGTCTTTCAAAATGGCATAGCCACCTGCCATATCGCCATAGAGCGTCGAATAGCCCACTGCCATCTCGGATTTATTACCCGTGGTAACGACCATCGAGCCAAATTTGTTTGACAGTGCCATCAGCAGCGTGCCACGTACTCTTGCCTGGATATTCTCTTCGGCGGCATCCCGCTCGCGACCCTTGAATGACTCGGAAAGCGATGCAGCATAGGCATCGACCATTGGCTTGATGCTCATTTCGCTATATTTTACGCCCTGAATACCGGCCATTTCACGCGCATCGTCGAGCGAAATTTGGGATGTGTATTTATACGGCATCATCACCGCCTGCACGCGTTCAGCCCCTAACGCATCTACCGCAATCGCCAATACGATGGCTGAATCTACCCCACCTGATAAACCAAGCAGCACGCCAGGGAAATTGTTTTTGTTAACGTAATCGCGCAACGCAACCACCAGCGCACGATACACACTGGCCTCAAGTGACAGCGACGCGTGAATTGCGCCGCTGAATTTGCCATCCGCAAAATCCACAAACCCGAGCGCTTCTTCAAACTCACGCTCCTGATAACCCACGCTACCATCATCGCTAATCGCAAATGATGCACCGTCGAACAACAACTCGTCCTGGCCACCGGTCATATGCGCGTAGAGAATTGGCAAGCCCGATTCAGCAACCCGCGCACGCACCACGTCATAACGCACATGTAATTTTTGGAAGTCATAAGGCGACGCATTTGGCACCACTATAAGGTCGGCACCTGCGGCTTTAGTCACCGCCACTGGCTCGGAAAACCAGACGTCTTCACAAATCAACACGCCGATTTTAAGGCCATGATGCTGGAACACGAACGGCTGATGGCCCGACGAAAAATATCGGGCTTCATCAAACACCTGATAGTTTGGTAGCTTTTGTTTGAAGTATGTGCCTGTGATTTGCCCGTTTTCGAGCAGCGAAACGGCGTTGTAAAGCTGGCCTTCGACCACCTGGGGGTGCCCCACCAAAATACTGATGCCCGAGACCTTTGAAGCCATGGCGCTTAGCGCCTCAGCGCATGCGCGGCGGAAATCATGACGAAACAATAAATCTTCGGGCGGGTAACCACATATGGATAGTTCGGGTGTTACCAGCAATGAGCCGCCTTCATCAGCCGCCCTGCGTGCTTCCGACAGCATGCGCTCAACATTGCCCGCAAGGTCACCCAAGAATGGATTGAGTTGAGCAACGGCAATTTTCATAGGCGAAATATTCTTTTATGGATAACATGATTTCAACCACGATTATAGGCGACGATACGCGACGGTTTCGACGATCGCCTTCAAAAGAACTCACAACTATCCGCCTGCCAAAACGTCCTGCTTCACTTCAACACTTCAGTTGCACGATTGCACAAACCAATGAATAGCCGAAATGCGTGAATATGAGATCAAAGTTGTCGACGACCTGAGCGAGGTTTCCCCGCTTGAATGGGACAAGCTAGCCGATGACAACCCCACGTTAAAGCATGCGTTTTTGCAATCAATGATTGACGCTGGGTGTACCACGGCAAAAACAGGCTGGCTGCCGCAATTTATTACGCTATGGCGTGACATTGCCGGCCACGTCGTCCTCGCAGGTGCGGTGCCGCTTTACATGAAAGGCCATTCGTACGGCGAATATGTATTCGATTGGGCATGGGCCGAGGCTTATCATCGTGCCGGACTTCAATATTACCCAAAACTGCTCGCAGCCGTTCCATTCACCCCTTGCTCGGGCGCGCGCATGATCGCTGCCACGGACGGCGACAGGCAATTGCTCATCCAGGGTCTGCTGGAGATTACGGCACAAAGCGAAGTGTCATCGGTGCATGTGTTGTTTCCCACTGAAGCAGACCATGCCGCCTTGATAACGGCGGGATTTATGCCGCGCACTTCAGTGCAGTTTCATTGGCAAAACGCAGGCTACGCCACGTTTGATGCGTTCCTCGCCACCATGAGCCACGACAAACGCAAAAAGATCAAACAGGAACGTAAAAAAGTAACCGAGGCAGGCGTAACTTTTGAACGCAAAACCGGCGCTGAAATCACCAGCGCCGACTGGGATTTTTTTACGCGCTGCTACAACGGCACCTATCGCGAGCACCATTCCACGCCCTATTTGAATCGACAATTTTTCGGCCTGATTGGTGCCAAAATGCCCGAAAATATTTTGCTGGTCATCGCCATACGTGACGG
>JAYVYF010000287.1:0-2448 GCA_043784585.1 Burkholderiales bacterium | reverse complement strand
ACCCTGAATGCAGACGATTTAAAGGCCCTGTTTGAACCGCTGGGGTGAGTCGGCTTTGCCTGAGGCGGGATTGCGTTACTAAAACAATCACAATCGCAGTCATTCAAACCCTGTTGCAAGGGCTCTGCTTTTCATCGCATGCCAGAAATTTTAAAAACAGGTTCTTCGCAAATGCGTCTCGGGATGACCGCGTGGCTTGGCTAATCTAATTGAAATTGCACACGACCCATATGCAAATTACTCAGAGCACTAATATTGGTGCTGTCTGCGGCACATCTTTATCTCCTAGCGCCCGCCAACCAAGGTGATTACTTTCGCTGCTGGTTTCGATGTTAGGTGAGCCTTGCCGGCGAATACGATGTTACGCACCAAGCTGAAGTGACCGATAACAGCGTTTAGCCCACACTGAACATTATCGCGACATACGCAGCATTGCGATAATCCGTGCCCTCTGTCAGCTGATTCCTACAAACGGTAGTAAAACCCGCTGACAACTTGCTAGTGCATTGCGTGGAATCATAAGCTTTCGTTACTCGTGGTCGCAGGCGGGTGAATACGGTATCGCGTGCTAGATGCTTTTTCAAGCGTGGCGCAACCGCCACTTTCAATTAACCGAGGAATTGCCATGAATAGTTTAGGCTCAAACAATTCAGCGTCAAGATTTTTTGCCATCGCAACGATTGCATTTGGCTGCGCAGTCGCACTTACGCTGGCGGCCTGCGGGAAGACAGATGCGCCGGCTCCTTCAGGAGAGACGGTAGGTCAAAAACTTGATAAGGCAATCGACAAGACCAATGAAAAAATGGGTGCTTTAGGCAATAAAGTGGGCGCGCAAATTGAAAAAGCAGGCGACGCCATGTCCAGCGCAGGAACTTCACTAAAAACCAGTGCGAACGAAACCGCCGCCAAAACAGGCGACGCTATGTCTGATGTCGCGATTACTGCGTCCATCAACGCCGATTTGCTTAAAGACCCCGAACTCAGCGTCATCAAAATTGACGTGGATACGAAGATGGGCGCGGTCGTTTTAAATGGGTTGACACCCAATGAGGCTGCTCGTCAACGTGCAGAAAGAATCGCCGCCGCCGTTAAAGGGGTGACGACTGTGAGCAACAACCTGACCGTTAAAAAGTTGTAATGAATTTTTAATGAGAATCACACGCTTCCGTTCCATTTCTTGAAATATTCATCGTTTTTGCTTTAATTTTTTTAACCGAAAGGAATCAACATGAACTCTGCAACCCAAACCCCGACCCTCGATCAACTTCGTAACAAAGCCTCTGCCACGATCAGCGACGTAAAGCATGGCTTCGATAACGCAGCAAGCGAGATTCGCGGCACCGCAAGCGACCTCACCGACACCGTTAAATCTGATTTGCAAACGTTGGTGGCATCGGCAAAGGCATCAGGTAAAGCTGAACTTGCGGCAGCCGCTGAACGGTTATCCGGCTATCTGAGCGCAGTCGCCGATACAGCAGCCACATTGCAGCAAAAAGGCCGTGAAAAAGTACAACAGGCCGCGGAAACCACTGACACGTATGTTCGCGACAACCCTTGGCAGTCTATCGCTATCGGTGCAGGCGTGGGAGCAGCCATCGGCTTTGGCGTTGGTTGCTTGATTTCCCGCCGCTAATCACTAGAACCGCTAAAGGCTTCCGTAATGAACTTGATGCAATTGGGATGGCGCGCGCTCACCGATGACAGGCCTTATGTAAAAGGTCTGATTGGTGATTTGGCGGGCATGAGCAAGCTACACATTGAGCTGTTCATTGCGGAAGCGAATGTTGAAAAAGCGCGGTTGAAACACAAATTGCTGCTGATGATCGCAGCTGGAATAACAATATCAATCGCAGTGGTGTTTTTTTTACTGGCTGTTATGGTCTCCGCCTGGGATACGCCATACAGGATGCACGCGCTGTTTGGTGTGCCGCTGATCATGTTGATTATTGGCAGCATTCTATACGCGTTGGCGTCGGCAAGTGGCTCTACAAATGCGCCATTTGAACGCACCAAATCCGAGCTCAAGAAGGACGCTGAATGGGTAATGGAATTGCTATGAGCACAATGTCAGAGACTGTTCCGACAAAAATCCGAACACCAGACGATATTGCGTTTGAACTTACAAATTATCGAGATGGTATTCGCGCTAGTTTGAAAGCGCATTCAGTTGACACTAACGAGCGATCGTCTACGCAAAGCATGTATAGCCAGCAGGTGTTACGTGCGATAGGGGCTGCGCAGCAATATATTCAAGCATTCGTGCAATCAAATATCACGCCGGCGTCTGTGATCCAATTTGTCACCAAGCGACCGATACTGGTGGGGGTGACAGTTGGGATGATTGCGCTGGCAGGGCCACGACGTTTGTTTGGATGGGCGGCAAAAGCGGTCACTATCTGGAAAATCGCTTCGGCCATCCGTGGATAAATGTAAACAAGTGGATTGGAG
>JAYVYF010000286.1:0-20014 GCA_043784585.1 Burkholderiales bacterium | reverse complement strand
CTCCTGTTGTTCGATCCCTCTTGTACATTTTCACCGGGCTGGTGAGGTTGAATCAGATACGTTTGATGGCGCTATGGCGGGGCCACTTGTCGTTGCCTGTGCTGATTTTTGGTTCCAGCGCTCGCGAAGAATGTGCTGTTTAGCAGGCGGCAGACTGGAAAGGTTTTTATATTTATCTCGTGCAGCATGTCGTTGCGCTGGCGTGAGTGCCGCCCAATCCTTGATGCGCTCTTGAAAACGTTCTTGCTGAATGGGCGCCAATTTAGGATATGTCTTGGCCGCGCCGATCATTTTGCGCTGCTGGACGCTTTGCAGCTGATCCCAATCGTTTTGCAAAGGCGCCAATACCTTCTTCTCGTCCGCAGGCACTTTTTTCCAAGGCACGTGCGGCAGCGGTTTCGTCTCCGCCTGCGCATGTAGCTGCGTGGCACACGCCAATAGCAGTGCCACAAAGCTCGCTGTGATTATTGTGAAGATTCTTTGACCCACGATCCGAAATCCTTGTCTAAAAATGCATTGATGGGCAGTTCGCCGGTAAGAAGCTTGGCATCAAGCTCGCCACCCGCGTCGTCGGCGATGTCGTCATCCATTGCGTTATAAGTTACTGCTGCAGCGGCGATCGCAACAATCGGCAGCCAAAACAATGGCTTTCGTAGCCAGCCTGAGAAATTAAGCGTTTGCCCGGATGTCGTCGCCAAATTCGCAACCACCGCCGGCTCGACATAATTGGCCAGAGCCTTCTCGCGCGCGGCGCGGAGTTTGCTAAGCTTGTCGCCGTCGATTTGACTCAGCCCCCAATTTAGGTTCATCGTCACTTTTTTTGCAAATTCTTTTTCATCCATGATTTTTACCTGATTTTGCCGGGTTTACGAGCAACCACATTTATGTTGATCGGATTACGCTGGGCGAGGAAGTGAATCGATTGTAATTCCCTTTGCGCGCAACAGAAGCGTCAAAGCATGTACCGCACGCGAGCAGTGGGTCTTCACACTACCTTCCGAACAACCCATGGCTTTTGCTGTTTCCGCGACATCCAATTCCTCCCAATAACGCAACATAAATGCTTCACGTTGACGCGGTGGCAATTTTTCAACAGCTTCTTCAATAATTTTTAACGTCTGCGCCTGCTCTAGTTGAGCAGCAGGTGATACCGGCACGCTCGACGTGTCCTCGGCTTTCAAAGTTTCTAAAAAGTCGCGCTCATCATCGTCCTCGCTGCCACTGCCAAATGCGGAGAAGTTGGAAGTCCATGTGGAGCGTACTTTTGTTCGGCGGTACCAGTCTCGGATCGTATTTTGCAAAATACGCTGAAATAGCATGGGCAGCTCTTCCGGTGGCCTGTCTGCGTATTTTTCGGCAATCTTCATCATCGAGTCTTGAACGATGTCCAGCGCAGATTCGTCGTTTTTTACCGCAAACACGGACTGTTTAAACGCCCGTCTTTCAACGGAAGCTAAGAATGCCGACATTTCTTTAAGTGTAGCCAGAGGTGTCCTCGCGAGCAAATTTTGTTTTTATAAATATGTTCCGATATTTAACAATATACGAAATACTTAGCGTATTGGTTTCACGAAACAGCATAATCTCAGAGTCTAGCAAGTTTCGCGCTACATCGCGTTTTATCGTGCTGGGCGTTGCGGTACTACGCCGTGCGGAAGCATGAACGGATCCTTGCGAGTTTTGACGGTTAGGAAGCGCTGATAGTTCGCATTATTTTAAGCAGAATTAAACCCCGTGCTTGACCATTTGCCCTCCAGTCGGTAAGGTATGTGTTCTGCACTGCACAATGAGCCAAGCGACCCTTGGTTTACCGCTCAAAACGGCCCGAATTTGTTGCGGTGCAAAAGGTTGGACTCCGATTTCGCCGTACAACGGCGTCAGTTCAACGTAATTTTAGGAAGCAGGTATCCTGCTGGCGCTATTGTGATCACGTCGGTTGTTATCAACGTCGTTAGCAATGGAGGCGATAGCGGCTTTGCTTCGTACTTGACCCCATTTTGACCCGCGCAATACATCGTTGACGCGAATTCGGTGAGAACGATATTATGAAGATTCCAGATAGCACTCAATTTACTGCCGCCGCTGCGCTGGCAGCTGCAATGTCCCCCGCCACGCCGCCAGAAATCCTGAATGGTGCCGAAATTATTTGCCGCGCCATGAAAGAAGAAGGGGTCGAATTTGTATTTGGCTACCCAGGCGGTGCAGTGCTGGCGATATATGACGAAATTTATAAGCAAAACAGTTTTCAACATATTCTGGTACGTCATGAACAGGCGGCAGTGCATGCGGCTGATGCCTATGCGCGCGCCACGGGCCGCCCTGGTGTGGCGTTGGTCACCTCCGGCCCCGGCGTGACCAACGCAGTTACCGGTATCGCCACAGCCTATATGGACTCGATCCCGATGGTGATAATCACTGGGCAAGTGCCAACTTACGCGATTGGTCAAGACGCGTTTCAGGAGTGCGATACCGTCGGCATTACACGCCCCTGCGTGAAGCATAATTTCTTGGTAAAAGACGTAGCCGAGCTCGCGACCACGATCAAAAAGGCGTTTTATATCGCGACCACCGGTCGTCCTGGCCCGGTAGTGGTCGATGTTCCCAAGGATGTGTCGATGCAAACGACCGCGTATCACTATCCGAAAACAATCGAGATGCGCTCTTACAAACCGGTTGGCAAGGGCCATAGCGGACAGATAAAAAAAGCGGTTCATATGTTGTTAGGCGCCGAGCGGCCCATGATTTATATCGGCGGCGGCGCGATTTTGGGCGACGCGTCGAAAGAAGTGACCGAGTTGGTACGAACGCTGGGTTACCCTTGCACAAATACACTAATGGGTCTGGGTGCTTATCCTGCCACCGATAAACAATTTCTCGGCATGCTGGGCATGCATGGCACGGTTGAAGCCAATATGGCCATGCAGTTTTGCGATGTGCTGATCGCGATCGGTGCGCGTTTTGATGATCGTGTGATTGGCAACCCGACGCACTTCAACGCGGGCAATCCGACTCGTAAAATTATTCATATCGATATCGATCCATCCTCCATCTCCAAGCGCGTCAAAGTAGACGTGCCGATCGTTGGCAACATCAAAGAAGTATTGGTGGATATGCTGGCGCAGCTGAAATTAGCCGAGCAAAAACCAAATAAAATCGTCGCCTGGTGGAACCAGGTTGAAGAATGGCGTGCCAAAAATTGCATGAAATACAAAATGAGTTCGGACGTGATCAAGCCTCAATATGTGATTGAAAAATTATGGGAAGCGACCAAGGGTGATGCCATCATCACCTCCGATGTGGGCCAGCATCAAATGTGGGCCGCGCAATACTACAAGTTTGATAAGCCACGTCGCTGGATTAATTCGGGTGGCTTGGGCACCATGGGTGTTGGTTTGCCGTATGCGATGGGGTGCAAGCTGGCCTATCCCGAACTGGATGTCGCCTGCGTCACCGGCGAAGGCTCGATCCAAATGTGTATTCAGGAGCTATCCACCTGCAAACAATACAATTTGCCGTTGAAAGTGATTTTGCTGAACAACCGCTATCTTGGCATGGTTCGCCAGTGGCAAGAGTTTTTTCATGGCAATCGCCATGCTGAAAGTTATATGGAAGCATTGCCAGATTTCACCAAACTTGCCGAGGCTTATGGCCATGTGGGTATGGATATCGACAAGCCGAGTGATGTTGAGGGTGCATTAAAAGATGCTTTCGCGATGAAAGATCGCCTCGTGTTCATGAATTTTTTGACCGATCAAAAAGAAAATGTGTTTCCAATGGTGCCGGGCGGCAAGGGCATAAGCGAAATGATTTTGGCGGAAGATTTGTAAGCGCTGGCTTTCGCCTAAATTGCGTCGCAACAATAAAAATTTCTGCTTTTGCGCTACTTCCGTGGTGAAAAGCAGTAAACCTGAATTCAACATTAACGCTTAAATAAAATGCGCCATATCCTGTCGTTACTGATCGAAAACGAAGCTGGTGCTTTGTCGCGCGTGGCAGGGCTTTTCTCTGCACGCGGTTACAACATCGAATCGCTCACCGTGGCGCCGACTGAAGACGCCACCCTGTCACGCATGACCATTGTTACTTCGGGATCTGACGACGTCATCGAGCAAATTACCAAGCAAGTAAACAAGCTGCTGGATATCGTCAAAATTGTTGATTTGAACGAAGGCAGACATGTCGAACGTGAATTGATGCTGGTTAAATTGCGCGCGCTCGGAAAAGACCGCGAAGAGCTAAAACGCACGGCAGATATTTTTCGCGCGCGTATCATCGACATCACTGAAAAGACCTACGTTGTTGAGCTGACCGGTACCGGCGAAAAGCTTGATGCGTTTTTAGAGGCGCTTGATCGGGCGCTGATTTTAGAAACTGTCCGAACCGGTGCATGTGGTCTTGGTCGCGGCGAATGGGTAATCAAGGTTTAAAAACACTAAAAAGTTTAAATATTTTTAATACTGTTATCAAGGAACGCAAATGAAAGTTTATTACGACAAAGATTGTGACCTTTCTCTCATCAAAGGCAAAAAAGTCACCATCGTAGGCTACGGCTCGCAGGGCCACGCGCACGCACAAAACCTGAATGATTCAGGTGTAAAAGTGACCGTTGGCCTGCGCAAGGGTGGCGCTTCATGGGATAAGGTGAAGAAAGCCGGTCTGAAGGTCGCCGAAGTCGCGGATGCGGTTAAAGCCGCCGATTTTGTGATGATGCTTCTGCCCGATGAAAATATCGGCGATGTGTACAAATCGGAAGTTGAGCCGAATATCAAAAAAGGCGCGGTGCTGGCATTCGCCCACGGCTTTAATGTTCACTATGGTGTGGTTACCCCACGTGCTGATTTGGATGTGATCATGATTGCGCCCAAAGGCCCCGGCCATCTGGTCCGTTCGACTTATGTCGGCGGCGGCGGCGTGCCCGCGCTGATCGCGGTCCACGCGGACCAATCCGGCAAAGCCCGCGATTTGGCGTTGTCGTATGCAAAGGCGATCGGGGGCTCGCGCGGCGGCGTGATTCAAACCAATTTCCGTGAAGAAACCGAAACCGATTTGTTCGGCGAACAGGCGGTTCTTTGCGGCGGTGTTGTCGAGTTGATCAAAGCGGGTTTTGAAACCTTGGTAGAAGCCGGGTACGCGCCCGAGATGGCGTATTTCGAGTGCCTTCACGAAACCAAATTGATCGTCGATTTAATTTACGAAGGCGGCATTGCCAACATGAATTATTCGATCTCCAATAACGCCGAATACGGCGAATATGTGAGCGGGCCGCGCATCATCACTGAAGAAACCAAAAAGGTCATGAAAGACGTGTTGCGTGATATTCAAACGGGCGAATATGCGAAGAGCTTTATTTTAGAAAGCAAAGCCGGCGCACCAACCTTGACGGCCCGCCGTCGTTTGTTGGCCGAGCACCAGATAGAAGAAGTAGGTGGGAAGCTGCGCGCGATGATGCCTTGGATTAAGAAAAATCAACTGGTGGATCAGGCAAAAAACTAATTAAATGTCAGCAATAAAAAAGGCCGGTTATCTGGCTTTTTTTATTGCTTTCATCATGCATATATATATAAACACAAGGCAGGACGTGCCGTTGTAAGCTAAAAGCCTTCAAGAAGCGCATTAATAGGGGCCTTTCGTTTTCACAATGTGCCACTATTTTTGCTACATTTCATAGGTTGTTGAAAATATAAAACATAAACCTTTTAGAAAGGTTGTGCCTATAAACGCGTTATTGAAAGCCAAGACCGTTCCATTTTTTCGGTTCGTTATTCTCACCATTATTTCTGTTGTTGGTTTATTCAGTCTATCGGCTTGAAGTGGTGGTGGTAATAGCCCACCGCCTGCCGCGCCGAAAATTCTTACGCAGCCATCCAATCAATCGGCCAGAGTAGGTGAGGCCGCCAGTTTTTCGGTCGTCGCCAGTGGTGATGGCAATTTAGCGTATCAGTGGAAGCGTAACGGGATGGATGTGGCCGGTGCTAACGCGGTCACGTATGCCATTTCCTCACCGCAGTTACCCGACACCGCCAGCGTGTAGAGCGTTGCCGTCAGTAATGCCGGTGGAACTGTAACTAGTGCTGGTGCCACACTGACCGTAAAGCCTGCATTGGGTATTAGCTTACTCGCGGGCACGCTCAACATTGCAGGTACGCGGATGGCGTCGGTGCAAATGCCGGTTCCTCATCGCCACGAGGCTTGGCAGTCGACAAGGCGGGCAATGTTTATGTGGTTGACGCTGGTAACGCCACCATTTGAAAAATGTTACCCGTCGGGATAGTCACCACAATTGCAGGCGTTGCGGGTGTAGAGTAACAACGGATGGAACTGTCACCACGGTTGCTGGAAATGGAAATGGCAATGGCGTCGTGTTGGGGGCGCTGCCGGGAGCCCTGAGTTTTCCCAACGGTATTGCAATAGACCTAGATGGTGTGATCTACGTTTCAAGCGCGCAGGCAGTGTTGCGTATTGTGCTGCAGTAATGGTCGCGAGGCGCGACCGCGCCTGATGTGAGTTTTGGATCTACAACTAAAATTTATATCTTCCGTAAACAACTCTTTCATTGGCGGGCATCTTGAAGCCAAAAGCCTTCCAGATGCCCGCCAATGCTAGGCCTTTATAATTTATCACTATTCTTTGCGCAACTGCGATATTGCCAGTGCGCCCCAAAATCATAGGATATTTGCGATACCAATTGCCGGTAATGCAACATTTTTCAAAGCATGAAATCCACTTCTAAAGTTGCTAACAACATGGTTCGCGCGGCTAAAAAGCGTCCCCATCGCCGCGACTAAATTGCCCGCGGCACGACTCTGAATCGAGTGTTGCGACGCCAGAACGCTCCGTTGACTTTCGCCCGCTTCCCAAACGCGGTGGCGTTGTTACGAACAAACTCATAGCGGCTCCAAGGGAGTTCGATTTTGGCTAACTTTATTTGTGTCTAAAGTAGCGGCCCGCAATCACGCATTGTTTTGAATTAACGGGCTGGGTCATTGCCCCACCTTATAATAAGTAATCATTTTCTTTATGGTGTCGCCGTGTCCGACCGCTCTGCCGTACTCCCGCAATATATCCTCCCCAAACAAGCGCTAACGGTCTTCGCTGGCAAAATTGCGGGTGCCCGAGCGGGGCATCTGACCACGCGCCTGATTCGCTGGTTTGTGGCGCGCTATGAGGTCAACATGGCCGAGGCGGCGAATTCGGATATCGCCAGTTATCAAAGCTTCAATGAATTTTTTTCGCGGCCGTTGCGTGACGGCGCGCGACCACTTGCCAAAGCAGATTTCATTTGTCCCGTGGATGGCGTGATCAGTCAATTTGGCGCGATTGAGCGCGACCAGATATTTCAGGCAAAGGGCCATTACTATTCGACCACCGCACTGGTTGGCGGCGATGCCGAATTAGCGGCAAAATTTCAGGACGGCAGCTTCGCCACGCTATATTTAAGTCCTAAAGATTACCATCGCATTCACATGCCTTGTGACGGCAAACTAACGCGAATGATTTACGTGCCGGGCGAACTATTTTCAGTGAATCCCACTACTGCGCGCGGCGTGCCGGGCTTGTTTGCACGCAATGAGCGCGTGGTCTGCGTGTTTGAGACCAAGCAGGGGCCGCTGATATTAGTGCTGGTCGGGGCAACAATTGTTGGCTCGATGGCGACGGTCTGGCACGGCATCGTCAACCCGCCGCGCAGCCGCCAGGTTCGCGAATGGCAATATCAGAACCAGCCGGTCATGCTCAAAAAAGGCGAAGAAATGGGCAGGTTTTTATTGGGCTCAACTGTGGTGATGCTATTCCCCAAAAACACGCTCACGTTCAAGGCAGATTGGTCAGTCACCCGCGTCATAAAAATGGGGGAAATGATGGGATCAAAACCAAAGAGTGCAAGCTAGACGTGCTGTTTGAGCCACTTATGCTTACAGATTCTTGTCAATATTAGCGTTGAGCGTTTGAGTGCGGCTTGCCTGATTCGGCAAAAACCCTAGTCAACGGAATCAACGCTGGACGCAGCTGCGTGATTTGCAACTTGCAGTAAAATTAGGGTGTAATGCAAAATTGAGAACAACAATAATCTTTTGGAGGTGTTGTGAAATTCCGATCACTTGCACTTGCAGCCGCATCATTCGTATTTGGTAGCGCATCGTTTTTGGCGCAGGCAGCCGGTGTCTATCCAGCCAAACCTATCACCATGATTGTGCCGTTCGCCGCCGGTGGTCCGACTGATACCGTGGCGCGTACTGTCGGCGCGGCGATGTCGAAATCACTGGGCCAACCGATCCTCATTGAAAACGTTAGTGGCGCAGGTGGCACCATTGGCGTGGGCCGTGTCGTGGCAGCGCCTGCTGATGGCTACACCATCCTGCTCATGCACATTGGCATCTCAACCGCGCCCGCGCTCTATCGCACCTTGAAATATGATGCCACCAAGGATCTGGAGCCGGTTGGTTTGGTGACAGAAGTGCCGATGACGCTGATCAGCAAAAAAGATATCCCCGCCAATAATTTCAAGGACTTTCTCAGCTACGTCAAGACCAACAAAGCCAAAATTTCCTACGCCAACGCGGGAATCGGCTCGGCCTCGCATTTGTGCGGCATGTTGTTCATGAGCGCGATCGAGACCGAAGTTTTGACGGTTCCCTACAAAGGCACCGCACCCGCCATGACCGACCTGCTCGGCGGTCAAGTCGATTTCATGTGCGATCAAACCACCAACACCACCTCACAAATCAAGGGCGACAAAGTAAAAGTATTTGGCGTTACCTCAACCACGCGCGTCGCATCGCTGCCCAACATTCCGACGCTCGATGAAAGCGGACTAAAAGGCTTTAATGTGGGCGTATGGCATGGCGTGTGGACGCCCAAGTTGACACCCAAAGCAATCAACGAAAAGCTGACGAAGGCGTTGCAAGAGGCCTTGAAGGACAACGACGTTAAAGCGCGACTCGCCGAACTCGGCACCGCACCCGAACCCATCGCTCGCCAAACGCCCGAAGGTTTGCGCACCCATCTGGTCGCTGAAATTGCCAAGTGGGGCCCGATCATCAAAAAAGCCGGCGTGTATGCTGACTAATGCATGGCAATTTTTGAGTCTCTAGGCGACAGACAAAATGGCGGTTATCCAAATCATGTTGATAAGCCGCTGAACCAGTAAAGATTTGAACAAATAAAGCGCCTACCAGTTAACAACTGGCGGGCGTCTTTGATATTTTGCGTTCAATTTCCTACCTTTTCCAAGACTCGCCACGCCATGATTACAGATAAGCCAGCAGTTATTGGTAAACTTTGTCTATGAATAAAGACATTCGCCCAACGCCTTCACGCGCACCCAAACAAAAGTTTTTTCAAGACACGATTGCGATCGTTTATGACTTCGATGGCACCTTGTCGCCGCAGCCGATGCAGGAGTACACGGTGCTGCCGAAAATTGGCATTGAGCCGGAGGCATTTTGGAAACAGGTGCATAAAGAGGCGAGCGAAACGGATTCTGATCCGATGTTGGTTTACATGCGGTTGATGCTGGAGAAGCTTTATAAAAACGACGATGTGAAAATCACGCGCGAGGATTTCGCGGCGATGGCGGAGAAGATTCAATATTTTCCCGGTGTGGAAACGTGGTTTCCGCACATCAATGCCTATGTTGAAAAGCGTGGGTTGGGCAAAGTAAAGGTTCAGCATTACATTATTTCGGCGGGTCAAAAAGAGATTCTGGAAGGCGTGTCGATCCGCAAATATTTCAAACAAATTTACGCCTCCGAATATCACTTCAATCAATATGGGATCGCGACATTCCCGAAGCTGCTGATTACGGACACTTCAAAAACCCAATTTCTTTTCCGCATCAATAAAGGTAAAGAAGCGCTTGCAGAATCCATCAACGATCACATGCCCGAGAGCGAGCGCCCGATTCCGTTTTCAAACATTATTTATATTGGCGACGGCATGACCGATGTGCCGTCAATGGCGCTGACTAAAAAAAGTGGTGGCCACGCGATTGCGGTATTTAATTCGAAAATTGCCAGAACTAAAGAGACCTGCGTGCGTTTGCTGGATGCAGGTCGCGTCGATTTTATTGCGCCTGCTGATTATCGTGAGTCCAGCAAGCTTGCGGCGCGCGTGCAGTTGCTGCTCGATTCGGTGATTGCTGGAGTGGCGTATGCGGCCGAGGTGTCGGCCTGTAAAAATGAAAATGCGTGAGCTGATGTGCCAGATCTTGCAGGCGGCTTGATTTGCGCCCACTCGCCTATCAATTGCTTGCCGAGCTGTCGCAAGAACATTTCATCTCCGGTGTGGCACTTGCCCAAAAATTTGGGGTCTCGCGTTCCGCCATTTCGGACGCTTTGAAAGATGCCGGCAAAGCCGGGATTAAAATTTTCAGTCTCACGCGCCGCGGCTACCGGCTCGGGTCAGCCATTGATTTGCTGAATATTGATGTGGTGCGCAAAGCGCTCGGCGGCCAGGCGCGCCGACTTGATGTCGATATTGTGCTGACTATCGGTTCCACTAATACTGAATTACTCGCGCGCGGTGCGGCGGGTGCAGCCAGTGGCACCTGTGTCGCCGCAGAAACGCAGACTGCGGGGCGCGGACGTCGCGGGCGCGTGTGGCAATCGAAGTTCGCGGGCTCACTCACCTATTCTTTGTTATGGCGCTTTGAAAAAGGTGCTGCCGAGTTGGGAGGGTTATCGTTGATGGTGGGGTTGGTATTGGCGCGCGCACTGCGTGCCGCCGGTGTATCAGATGCTATGTTGAAATGGCCTAATGATGTGTTGGTGAACGGCGAAAAGCTGGCGGGAATTTTGATTGAAACGCAAGGCGATATGCTGGGCCCGACCGTCGCGGTCATCGGCGTCGGGGTCAACATTGGCCTGCCTGAGTCGCTGAAGTTATTGATCGACCAGCCAGCGACCGATGTGTTGTCTCATGTTGGTAAATTTTCATCGCGCAATGATTTGCTGGCGCTGATGCTACGGGAGTTGGTCGTCGCTCTGGATCAATTTAGTCAGCATGGATTTAATGTTTTTAAAGCTGACTGGACTACGTTGCATGCATTGCACGGCCAACTCATCACCGTGCGGCAAAGTCATTCGGTTGCTTACGACGCGGTGGTAAAAGATGTTGGAAATGATGGCTCGCTCATTGTCGAACCAATCAATCAGCCTGGCAAGCGGGAAACGCTCACCTCAGCCGAAATTTCAGTTCGCGCGTCGCGAGATAAAACGGGTGGTAAACCGGCGGATAGTCTGGGCGGCAAATTCTGTGGCAACCCAGCGGGGAACCTAGCAAAATCCGCCATCGAAAAGCGATCCCTCCGTGGCGCGCGCGTCAGCGCACGCAAGGCCGCCGGAGCATGACGCTATTGGCGATTGATGTTGGTAATACGCTCCTCAAATGGACGCTTTATGATGGTCAAAAACCGCATGCGCAAGGACGCGTTTTGACCCGCGATGCCGTTGAGCCTCAAGCGCTGGAGCGGGCATGGCAGGCGCTTCAGCCATCTACCGCCATTGTCTCCAATGTGGCCGGGCTTGCGGTCGCGGAGGCGATTAAAGTTGTTCTCGGCAAGAAGAAAATTGCGCCGCAGTTCATCGCGTCACAGACTGTGCAGTGCGGCGTAACTAATGCTTACGACCGCCCCGGCCAGCTTGGCTGTGATCGCTGGGCCGCGTTGATTGGCGCGCATCGGCATGCGCCCGCCTTATCTGCAAAAGTAGTGGTGATGGCGGGCACCGCGCTCACCGTTGATGCCTTGACGGCTGACGGACAATTTCTGGGCGGTATTATCGTACCGGGTCTGGGCCTGATGCGACAGGCGCTGCATCTGAGAACCGCACAATTGCCGCCGCCAGCAGCAGAAGAGATTGGAAAATTTGTGATGTTTCCTACCAACACCGTGGACGCGATCACCAGCGGTGCGGTCGATGCCTGTATTGGCGCAATCTCTCGCATGTTGGCGCGTGTTACCGAATTTGAACGTGGCCGCCCCGCGCTCGCCCCTGCCGCCGTGGTCATTGCCAGCGGAGGCGCGTTGGCGCTATTGGCCCCGCACGCTCCGTTTGCCCTTACAATCCATGAAAACTTGGTGCTGGAGGGCCTTTTGCAAATTTCGCTTGATTCTGATATTGCGTGACAAATATATTCTTTGATACAAGATTACTTACTAAAAATATCGCTCGATACTTATAAAAATTAGCCATGGCCCGATTTATTTTTATGCTTTTGCTGCTGGCCGCCATCGCGTTTGGTGTGCATATTTATTTGTCTGAAACTAAACCGGCCATCAAGTCGCCGCGTGAAATAAATCGGGAACAGCTCAAAATTATCCCGCTAATAGACGGTGATAAAACCAGTGCGAGCCAACCTGGCTTGAGTGGCGCCGATGCGAAGGCAGAAGCTCAGGTCGTGCGTAAAATGGCAGAAGCTTTCAGCGGGTCAGCGTGTGTGGATTTTAGTGTGAAGCCCGCCGATGCCTCGCGCGCCCAGCTTGTTTTTGCAGAAATGGGGGCGGGCGATCGCGTCACCGCTCGCAACATAGAAGAGTTCACTCGCTACGGCGTCGCTGTGCCGGCATCCAAGGACCGTAAAGCTGCCGAGACGCTGGCAGCTTCGTTGAAAAAAGGCGGCTTGAAAGATATTTCGATCTTGTCCGATAACAGCTTGTCGCTGGGCGTTTTTTCTACCGAAGAAGCTGCTAATCGCGGTCTTGCTGACCTGGAAGCGAAGGCCGGCAAGCTCGTAAAAAAGGCCGTAATTGTGCCCCGAACGCCACAAGTCAAGGAAACAATATTCAGCTTGCGCGAACCAGATACCAACATGATCGCCCGTCTCACCATCATGCAGCGCGACTATGAAAGCAGCACGGTCAAAGCGGTAACTTGTCCGATTGGAGCGGCTACTCAGGCCGTGGTCGCGGTGCCCGCGAAAAATTAGGCTCTATCCGGTAATCGGCGTCAAACAACCTTTCCGGGATTCATAATTCCCAGCGGATCCAGCGCACGCTTGATCGCGCGCATGGTATCGAGTTCGACTTCACTTTTATGCCGCGTGATCTCTTCGCGTTTTAGTTGGCCTAGGCCATGTTCGGCGCTGATGGAGCCATGCATTTCGTCCAATAAATCGTAGACAATTTTATTTGCGACTTTAATTTGTCCGGGCGTGGGGGCGACGCCGGGAAAGCTCAGGTTGTAGTGCAAATTGCCATCGCCGACGTGGCCGAAGCAGATAACGCGTGCATCCGGTAGCGCGGCCAGAAGGCGCGGCTCGGCGATATCGATAAAGTCTCCAATGCGCGAAATTGGCATTGAAATATCGTGCTTTATGCTCTTGCCATCGAGCTTTTCTGCTTCGGGAATGTGCTCGCGTATGTTCCACATCGCGACTGATTGCGCTTCGCTTGAAGCGATCACCGCATCCATCGCCAAGCCACTTTCAAACGCAGGTTCGAGTGCAGCAGCAAGCGCATCGGCGAGTGGTGAAAGGCGCATGCTGTCCGTAAGCTCTACCAAAACTTGCCAGTCGCGGCGGTCCGCGAATGGTTCCATGGTGGCTGGAAAATGTTTGATGACACCATCAATACAAATGCGCGACATCAATTCAAAACCGGTTAGACGATCTCCCAGCCCATCACGAATCAGCTTTAATAGCGCGACGGAATCTGCCGCGCGCGAGAGTGCAATCATGGCGGTGCAAGTACTTTGGGCGGCGGGAAATAATTTCAGGACGGCGGCGGTAATGATGCCGAGCGTGCCTTCCGCGCCCATCAGCAAATGCTTCAGATCGTACCCGGTGTTGTCTTTGCGTAATGCCTTCAAGCCGTTCCAGACACGCCCATCAGGCATTACTGCTTCAATTCCCAGCACCAGATCGCGGCTATTACCATAGCGCAGCACAGCGGTACCACCGGCGTTGGTAGATAAGTTACCGCCAATGGTGCAGCTACCTTCGGCTGCAAGCGAGAGCGGGAAAAGTTGCTGATGTTCGCGCGCGGTGTCCTGAATCGTTTGCAAAATACAGCCTGCTTCGACCACCATCGCGCTATTCGCCAGATCGACTTCGCGAATGCGATTCATGCGGCGCAACGAGACAATGACGGCGTTGCCGCTGCTATCAGGAATGCCGCCGCCGACTAGGCCGGTGTTGCCGCCTTGCGGCACCATTGGCGTTTTATGTGCGGCGCAAAGTTTTACAACATCAGCGACTTCCGCGGTGTTCGCGGGACGCACAATCGCCTGGGCTGCACCGGTGTAGTTGCCGCGCCAATCAGTGAGGTAGGGCGCCATTTCAGCTGCATTAGTAACCACGCCTTCATCGCCTACGATAGCTCGTAGCTGCTCAATTATTTGTGTTGGCAACATCAACGTTGCGGCGTACGAATTTTTTTAAGCATGGCCGTGGTCGAGCGTTCAAACTGGAAGTTAATGGCGCGCACACTTCCGCCCCATGCGGTAACTTCGGCGCCACCAACAACTTTATCAATTGCCCAATCGCCGCCTTTTACCAGCACGTCCGGGCGCACCTCGATGATACGGGCGAGCGGTGTGTCTTCCTCAAACCAAGTAACCAGGCTCACGCATTCGAGCGCCGCGATCACCGCCATGCGATCTTCCAGCGTGTTGATGGGCCGGTCGTCGCCTTTGCCTAAACGCTTCACCGACGCATCAGAATTCAACGCCACGATAAGTGAAGATCCGAGCGAACGCGCCTCAGAAAGGTAGCTGACATGACCACGATGCAGGACGTCAAAAACGCCGTTGGTGAACGCTACTTTTCTTGACAAAACCGCCGCACGCTCACGCACTGTGGCAGGGTCACAAAACTTATTTTCGAAGGAAGGACGCATAACCAGGCGGTGCGCGATGCAGGTGAAGTGCCCGTGATGTGTTCAGCTTCGGCAAAGGCACGTGGACAGGGATGTTCGCGATTTATCAATATGTAAACCCTAATAACGGCGGGTGATTCATGGCAAAAGTGCTCTGAAATGCCCGCCAATACGGGGGTTTGATTTTTATATTGCAGCGGGTGTTAAGCCGCGCTTGCGATTGCTGGCGTCACGGGTACGGCAAATTTAGCAATCAACTCCTTGCGGAAGCGGTTTAAATCCGTTGAGGTTTCGAACGAGCGATCAAATAAATTTGAGAGTTGCTTCAAGATCCCGCCGACGACGCGACCTTCCCACACTTTATCGAATTTGATCTGCGTATCAAGCCAACGCTCCAACCATTCCGGGTCGGGTAAACGCGACTGCACAGTGTCATTCGGAAACAAACTCGTATTCACATGCAAATTGGTGGGGTGGAGTGGTTTGCCGCTTTTGCCGGAACTCGCCATCAGCACGCCGATTTTAGCAAACGCGATTTGCGCCTCACCGCCAACCTTTTCAATCGCCCGTTTCATGTAGCGGAAATAAGCGCCGGCATGGCGTGCTTCGTCTTTTGAAATGGTGTCGTAAATTTTCTTGATCACGGGCTCTGTGTGCCATTCGGCGGCGCGTCGATACCACTGCGTCAATCGAATTTCGCCACAAAAATGCAGCATGAGTGTTTCCAGCGCCGGGGCCGGGTCGAACGTAAAGCGAACCGCATGCAGTTCTTCTTCTTTCGGCACCATGTCGGGCCGGTAGCGGCGCAAATACTCCATCAATACTAGCGAGTGTTTCTGTTCTTCGTAAAACCAGATCGACATGAACGCAGAAAAATCGCTGTCATGTTGGTTGTCGCGTAGGAACATTTCGGTGGCCGGTAATGCAGACCATTCGGTAATCGCGTTCATTTTGATTGTGATCGCCTGCTCGTCGGTGAGCTTGGCAGCATCGAAGTCGTCCCATGGAATATCGGTCGCCATATCCCAGCGTGATTTTTCAAGATCGCGAAATAAGTCGGGGTACAACATGTACGGGGAGTCGGCTTTGGTTTGCATATAATTTCCGGTTAGTGCGTAGGATAACAAAATTACGAGCACAGCGTGCCTAATGGGCGCGTTTGCCGTGGCGCTGCATGATGGAGTCCTAGTCGCCTGCAACTTACATCCAACTTATTAAACCACCCGTAGAATTGCAAGGAATGTAGTCTTTTGGGACATTTTTTGGCTGGGTAGTCAACTAGGATGGCATTTTTGATACGGCTACTGCGTGTAGACGGATGTTGAGGATGGTGAATTTCCCCGAAAAGTTGCAAATGTGCGCGTCGGAATGCTTTTACAACCATTCAACAAGTCTTGCGCAAGCATTAAGTAAACTTTGGATAAATGCTGTCAAGTTCTGGTTAAACCTCAAAATTAAATCGAAAAATTAAGATAAATTAATGAAGATCGCGATTATTGGATCGGGAGTTGCGGGCGCGTCGGCCGCATGGCTGCTCAGCAAATTTGCAGACGGTGCCCATCAAGTCACATTGTTTGAGCAAAACGACTATCTTGGCGGGCATACCAACACCATCAATGTAACCCTCGACGGCGTCACTGCGCCGGTCGATACTGGTTTTCTGGTGTTTAATGATTGGACGTATCCAAACTTAATTGCCATGTTCAAGCACCTAGGGGTTGCTGATGCGCTGTCAGACATGTCTTTTAGCGTCAAACTCACCGATGGCGACCACAGTCGGCTGGAGTGGTCTGGTTCAAATCTGGCGACCGTATTTGCCCAGCCTGCGAATTTGCTTAAGCCAAAATTTTGGGGCATGCTTCGTGACATCATGCGTTTCAATCGCGAAGCGACAGGCCTCGTCACCAGCAATTCGGCCATGCCTGGCACGGTGGGCGAATTTCTCCGGGCAAATCGGTACAGCAGAGCGTTCCGCGACTGGTATTTGAGCCCAATGGCCGGCTGCGTCTGGTCGACGCCCACCCAGAAAATTGACGATTTTCCACTGGCGACCTTGCTCACGTTTTGCCATAACCACGGATTGTTATCCGTCAGCAATCGGCCGCAATGGCGCACCGTCAATGGTGGCACCCAAACTTACACCCGAGCGCTTCTCGGCGGGCCTTCCGATATGCGCCTTGATGTGCGCCTCAATGCCGGGGTGAGCAGAGTAGTACGACTTCTGAACGGCGTTTCGATAACTGCCCACAATCTTACTGAAACATACGATCAAATCGTGTTCGCCTGCCACTCCGATCAAACATTGAGGATCCTCGCCGACGCTACCGGCGAAGAAAAGCGGATTTTGTCGGCCATTCCCTACCAGCCCAATACCGCGATTTTGCATACCGACACGCGCGTCCTGCCCATCCGCCGCCGCGCCTGGGCATCGTGGAACTATCATGCCGCCTATACGTCAACGACAGCGTCAGCTATATCGTCAACTACGTCACCAACGACGTCGAATGAAAATATCCAAAAGGAGTTCGACGGCGTGTCGCTCTCGTATTTGATCAATCGATTGCAGCCGCTACCGTTTCAAACCCCCGTCATCGTCACCATGAACCCACGTATTTCGCTTGAGCCCGCCAAAATCATCAAGACGATCCAATACGATCATCCGGTGTTTCTGGCCGCCAGTGTCGGCGCGAAACGCGAATTGCGCGCGTTGCAAGGCCAACGTCGGTCTTGGTTCGCGGGCGCATGGACGCGCTACGGTTTCCACGAAGATGGTTTGATGTCAGGTATAGCGGTGGCAAAAGCGTTGGGGGCGACGGTGCCGTGGCAAACCAATGTACCCGCCGCGAACGATCTGCGCTCCGCATATCCGGGAGTGGACGATTGAGCATGCCCAAATCTGCTCATTCAGCCGCTCGTCCAATCGCCCACTTAACTGCACAGTGGCCAGCTCAGGCCGCAGTCGAGTTATGTTTCGGCCGGGTGATGCATAAGCGTTTCAAGCCGGTCGTTCATCCGTTTTCATACGGCGTATTTTTTTTGCGGGTGCCGTTGTCCCGGCTTGATACGGTTGGCGGAATTCCGCGCAACATTTTTTTTTCCAAAGATAAATTCAATCTGCTTTCCTTCATGACCCGCGACTTCGGGCCGCGCGATGGCAGCAGTCTTGAGTCATGGATTCGCGCTTTACTCGCGCGCGAAGGGATTCACGCAGCCGATGGTGAGATCATATTGCAGGCATTTCCGCGGATGCTGGGCTATGTGTTTAATCCCATCAGCGTGTGGTATTGCTTCGATCGCACGGGCGGATTGCGCGCGGCGCTTTGCGAAGTAAATAACACCTTTGGCGAACGGCACAATTATTTGCTGGCGCATGACGATCAACGTGTCATCCAAGCGAGCGATTGGTTTACGGCGCGCAAGGTACTTTACGTCTCGCCGTTTTGTGAAGTGAAGGGTCATTATCGATTTCGCTTCGAGCAAATTGACGATCGGGCATTCGCACAAATTGATTATCACGATGAGCAGGCTGGCAACGCGGGCGCAGAAACGAGTGCTGAATCGAGCGTTAACTTCAGCCGCACCACCGAAAACAATAACAGCCCATTAATCACCACGACTATTTTTGGCAAACCGCAGGCGCTGACCTCGCTAGCGGTGTTTTCGGCATTTTTCTGTTATCCGCTGATGACATTCGGCGTGATGGCGCGGATTCACTGGCAAGCGCTCAAGCTTTGGTTAAAGCAGGTGCCATTAATTTCAAAGCCAGCGCCACCGACGACTGAAACCACGCGCTAGGTTTTCTCGTACAACCTGCAACATCAATATTATTAAGCCCGCCAATAGACCCCACCACGAGCATTCAAATCATGACTACCCAAGAACTTTTATCGATTCCGCAAGAAGACAAACTCCCTGCGATCGCGCGCACCTTTTATGCGCTGATGCGACAGCTTGATTGCGGCGTGCTGACATTCACGTCGCCTGAAGGCGTGACCACACAATTTAAAGGCACGCATGCCGGTCCGCATGCTGACTTGCGATTTGTCGATTGGGGCGTCGCGCGTGAGGCATTAAAATCGGCCGAGATTGGTTTGGCGGAGTGCTACCGGGATGGCCGCTTGTTTACAGGCCATCTTGCCCAGTTTCTTGAGCTTTGCGTGGCAAACCAGCGGGCGTTTGAGGCTGTTTTCTATGGAAAACCGCTGGTCGCGCTTTTTTTCCGCATCAAACATTTGTTACGCGCGAATACGAAGGCGCGTGCTAAGAAAAATATTCACGCCCACTATGATTTGTCGAACAATTTTTACAAATTATGGCTAGATCAAACAATGACCTATTCCAGCGCCGTGTTCAATGGCGATTACCAGCGATCGCTGGAAGACGCGCAGACCGCAAAATACGAGCGGATTTTGCAAGTGTTGAATCCAAAACCGGGTGAAACTATTCTGGAGATCGGTTGTGGGTGGGGCGGTTTTGCTGAGCACGCGGCCAAAACGCGGGTGGTGAAAGTCACCGGCATTACGCTTTCAGTCGCGCAGCTTGAATTTGCGCAGGCGAGGATGAAAAGTGCGAGCCTGGATCATCTGGTGGATTTGCAGCTGATTGACTATCGCGATGTTCAAGGTAGCTGGGATTATGTGGTCTCGATTGAAATGTTTGAGGCTGTGGGCGAGCGTTTCTGGCCGACGTATTTTGAGGCGGTGCATGATCGCCTAAAGCCCAATGGCCGTGCGGTGATCCAGGCAATTACCATCGCGGACGAGGTGTTTGATCGCTATCGCGCCAATAGTGACTTTATTCGTGAATACATTTTCCCGGGCGGTATGCTGGCTCCGGTTGAACGATTTATCGCCGATGCCAAACACGCAAAATTGACTGCCGGAGAGCCATACCGTTTTGGCCTCGACTATGCTGAAACCCTGAAACGCTGGCTTGATCGCGTCAACGCCAAAGTCGGCGACATCAAGCCGCTCGGTTTTGATGATAAATTTTTGCAGATATGGCGATTTTATCTCTGCTATTGTGAGGCGGGTTTCCGTGCCGGTCGTACTGATGTCATGCAGTTGGAACTTAGTCGTCGCGGCTAATCGGAAACGTCATTTTTGATGGGGGTTAAAAAGTCATTATGAAAAATGTTGCCATGATTTTATTCATCGGTGTAAGTGCGCTCGGTATGACGATTGCGTCGTCACTGGCTTTCGCGGG
>JAYVYF010000285.1:0-3698 GCA_043784585.1 Burkholderiales bacterium | reverse complement strand
ACCAAGGTAACCCGCTTCGCGCTGCAAAACGCAGCTTCAATCGCATCCCTGATGCTCACAACCGACGCAATGGTTGCTGAAATGCCAAAAGATGAATCTGGCGGCGGCATGGGAGGCGGTGGTATGGGTGGAATGGGCGGCATGGGTGGAATGGATATGTAAAGCCAATCGGATCAAAGTAAAAACCTACTTTGAGCCGGCTTTAGTTAGACAAAAGTCACGGGCAAAGCCGGATGATTTTTGTTTGATGGCAAAACCAAAACATGTAAAAAAAATAATACAAAAAGCCCGGTTTACCGGGCTTTTTGTATTGCACTTCTTACAAGAGAAGATCATCATCAAAGAAGAATAATGTGCCTAACCAACTATTTCAAAGCTATGGATCCAGCTTGAAATCAGATGTTAAGAATTTTTTATTGTGTTATTTTCGATTGATGTTTGCTGCATTCGCTTTATTCTTTTTGACGGTTGGACTTGGGAAAATATCAGCCAGTTTAATCGGCTATATGACGGATTCCAAAGTGACAAAAACTTTAATGGAATGGACGGTATTCGCAATTGCCGCTCCAGTCGCAACGGCATTTTGGTGCGGTCTTTAGTTGTGGTTCAAAAAAACCGAGAAGCATTGCATTGACCTACTTATCAAGTTGGACAGCTAAAGTGGTCACGTTTCATTTGCTTAATAAACGCGTCTAAGCCGCTTCGAGCTCCACATGCGCATACTGTTTTGATGCAACCGCAATAGTAACCAACGCATCTAGCGAAAATCTGGAAATTCGGCTGTGTAGTAAATCGTTAATGCGTGACTGTGTGGCGGCGTAGTGGCTTGCGTCCAGCCACTGGCCTCAATTAGCGCTGTGATTTTATCCATCGGTGCAGAGCGCACGTGCAGGTTTACGGCTTCTGCGAGAGTATCGGTGATGGCATCCCAAACGCTTTTGAATTGTGCTGCTCTAGTTTTTATATTCTTATCCATTTTTTCACCCTTTCATCTATTTGCCAAATTAATTTTCGACATCCTAGCTCATTATGCAGATGCGATTTTCGTTATCAGTCCGCTGCATCATGACAACAAACGCAAGTTTTATTGCCATCAACATCCCGAAAATACGCCCCGTAATAGTCCCTATGATATTCAGGCCTCAATTCGGGCGCACCCGCGCACGATCCACCATTCGCGAGCGCGGCTTCATATGCGCGATCAACCGCAAGACGGCTGGGCGCAAGCAGTGCGATCATCTGCCCGTTGCCGGCTGTTGCCGTGTTGCCGTCGTAAGGTTTGCCAATCAAAAATAATGGTCGTGGCGGGGTTGACAAAGCCCACGCGGCCCATGGCTTTTCGGGCTCACAAAATTTAAGTTGTAAGCCCAATTCGCTCACGACTGCTGAGTAGAATTTAAAGGCTAGGTCAAAGTCGTTCACGCCAAGAAAAACATGTGAAATCATCTTATTTCTTTCTAATAGTTATGGTCTCCACCCCGCCGTCTGATCAAGAGTATTGCAATCGAGCGGGTGCCCGGCGTGATGGCGTATTGCCCACCAGTCAAAATGCGCGTAAACGTTTGCATAATCATAAGCGTTGTATCCTTTGTCTAACGGCAAATTCAAAATATTCGCGGTGGTTGTCGTGTCATAGTTTTTAACACCGTCACTTAATCCATGGAGATCTCACAATGAAAAAGCTCACTGCACTACTTTCCGCCGCGTTGTTGGCTGTTGCGGGCGCCGCATTTGCCCAAAAAACCGAACCCCCCAAAGCCGCGCCCGTGACACCCGCGGCCGCCCCAGCTGCCATGGCGCCCTCCGCTAAAGCTGAACCAGCCCCTGCTGCTAAAGCTGAAGCAAAAAAAGAGCCGCTTGATATTAATTCAGCTAGCAAAGATGAGCTGAAAGCATTGCCCGGGATTGGCGATGTTTATGCTGAGAAAATCATTAAAGGCCGCAGTAAAAAAGGCTATTCAGGCAAAGATGACTTGTTGAAGAAGAAAATCTTGAACCAAAAAACCTACGACGGTGTGAAAGAAATGATTATCGCCAAGCAGGTCAAAGTTGAAGAAAAGAAAAAGTAATTTTTTTGTCTGAACGTTGATCTGAGATTTGCTTAATTATTCGCACGATACGCGCAATAAGCTGGTTTGAATTCATTAGCCGAACGGAAACTGCGGTAGCTTGGCAAACGGGGTGGCATTAGCCGCCCCGTTTGTTTTCTAGGTGCTATTTTTGCTGCGCAAAGTAGATTTATGCAATTTGACACCCTGCCTAGCCCGCCCGTTAGCCTTAAAAAGAGCGAGCCGCTATAATATGTTGCTAATCTAATTGAAATAGCCATGTCCGCCCCCCACACCTACACCGACAATAAAAACGCCGTTGCTTCGCTGTTCCAGCAAGCATTGACCACGGCGTTTCCCGTGCTCGCAGCCGATCACTTCGAAATCGAAATCGAAAAGCCGAAGAACCCTGACCACGGTCACTTTGCAGTGAATTCTGCCTTGCAGCTCGCTAAAAAGCTGGGCAAAAAGCCGCGTGAAATTGCGGAAGCGTTAGTGGCAGCACTGGCACCATCAGATTTACTCTTGCAAACGCCTGAGATTGCCGGGCCGGGCTTTATTAATATTCGACTATCCCTTGCTGCAGAGACACGGGTAATCGACCGCATTTTTGAAAGCGCTGAATCATTTGGCCGCACCACCGAGGGTGCTAATAAAAAAGTGATGGTGGAATTTGTATCCGCCAACCCTACCGGCCCGCTGCATGTCGGCCATGGTCGCGCCGCCGCGATAGGCGATACCTTATCGCGCTTGCTGGATTGGCAGGGTTGGGACGTATCACGCGAGTTTTACTACAACGACGCCGGTGCGCAAATTAATAATCTGGCGCTATCGGTGCAGGCGCGTTTGCGCGAAAAAACCGGTGCTGAATCCGTATTTCCCGACGGCGGCTATCACGGCGATTACATTCGCGAAATTGCGGATCACTATGCCGAAAAATTTGCTCACGATAAAGTCGGTGGTGAGCTGGATGACGTTCGTGCATTCGCCGTGGCCTATTTGCGCAACGAGCAGGATCTTGATTTAAAAGCATTTGATGTGAGTTTCGATCGCTACTATTTGGAGTCATCGCTTTACAGCGAAAATCTGGTTGACAAAACCGTGGCGCACTTAATTGCGAACGGAAAAACCTATGAGCAAGATGGCGCGCTCTGGTTGAGAACCACGGACTACGGTGATGATAAGGACCGCGTGATGCGCAAATCAGACGGCAGCTTTACCTATTTTGTGCCGGATGTGGCATATCACGTCAATAAATGGGAGCGTGGTTTTGCGCGCGCCATTGTCGAACTGGGTGCGGATCATCATGGCTCGCTGGCTCGCGTCCGTGCTGGCTTGCAGGCGATGCAGATCGGCATTGCGGCAGGCTATCCGGATTACGTTTTGCACCAGATGATTACGGTGATGCGCGGTGGCGAGGAAGTGAAAATTTCCAAACGCGCGGGCGATTACGTCACGCTGCGAGAATTGATTGATGAAGTTGGTCGCGATGCGACGCGCTATTTTTTCATCATGCGCAAATCGGATTCACAACTCACGTTTGATATTGATTTGGCGCGTTCAAAATCAGAGGAAAATCCGGTTTATTACGTGCAATACGCTCACGCGCGGATTTGCAGCGTGTTAGCCCAATGGCAGGCGCAGGGTGGC
>JAYVYF010000284.1:0-2608 GCA_043784585.1 Burkholderiales bacterium | reverse complement strand
GTTTTGACGCTTCGGGCGACGCATCGGTTCCTGCTTGCGGCACACGAGCCGTGCCTTCCACCCCCCATACCGCAATCAACGCAATTAAAAGCGCAACTGCAGACACGCAGCTCGTTACTATAATGAGTCGCGCTGGCGTAAAAGGATCGAGGAATTTGCCCGCTGTTGTTGCGGCCACGACAAATCCTGAAATCATCAGGATCCAGATAATCGCCGCCGCCGCCGGCTTGCGACTCGGCGCAACACGTTTGGCAACCAGCACCAACAGCGAAGTACCCGATGCACTGACACCCGCACCAATTAACGCGAACGCCAGCACGGCCAACACAATGCCACCTGCGAGGTTCGTTGCCATGACTGCGGTCGCCACCGCGGAAAGAACGCCACCGACCGCCAGCACGGCCATACCGCCAATAATCCAAGGGGTACCGCGCCCACCAACATCCGAACCATGGCCCATACGGGGGCGCAATAACTGCAATGCATGGTGGAGCGCAACGAGTGCGCCTGGAATCATGGCCGGCAAGGCGAGCTCCACCACCATGACCCGATTAATCGTTGATGTCGTCAGGACAACGACGGCACCCAACGCTGCCTGTACCAAGCCCAAGCGGACAATGCCCAGCCAACCTAGTGTTTGCCGGCCGCCGTTTCGTAACGAGGTTGTTATCATGTTGTTACGCCAAGGCTCGTAGCGGAGCGAATTGCGAATGCACTAATCAGCATTCCGGACACATAAAAATTAATTCCAATTGCGCTATACCAAGTGGCTCGTTCAACCGGACCCGCCAGGAAACGACGCATCATCGCAAGCTGCAATAACAATAGCGCCGCGACCGCGGCAGAATGCACCGGATGTCCCCAGGCCAACAATAGCGCCACGACAGCAGCTTGCGGTACGGCCATGACTACACAGGCAACTTGCGCTGCCCTGTTAACACCAAGGCGCGCTGGCAACGAGCCTATCCCGGTCTTGAGATCTCCCTCGACCGACTTAAAATCGTTCAGCGTCATGATGCCGTGCGCACCTAGGCTGTACAAAGCGGCAAGGGTAATACTGCCTGCATCCGGCATTGCCCCGCCAACCATTACGGCAGCGCCAGTGAGCCATGCCAGTCCTTCATATGAAATGCCGCAGGCCAGATTACCCCACCATCCATTTTGCTTCAGACGAAATGGCGGCGCGCTATAGGCCCAAGCGAGCACCAGCCCCGCAACTGCGGCACCGAACCCCCACGGGCCAAGCACGGTTGCCACCAGCAATGAAAGAATAGTCCATGCAATGGCAACATATAAGCCCCAACGCCCAGGCATTCGCCCTGAAGGAATGGGCCGCTTTGGCTCATTGATTGCGTCTACAAATCGATCATACCAATCGTTTGCTGCCTGGCTGGTTGCACACACCAATGGGCCCGCGAGCACAACGCCGGTGATAATAATGGGCCATTTTCCCTCCACCGAAACGCCGGATGAAACCACGCCACACCCAAACGCCCACATTGGTGGAAACCATGTAATCGGTTTTAATAACTCTGCTACCGTCGACAGCCTGGGGCGTGCTATTAACAATGGCTTGACACTTTCGGCACGAGCCGATGCAATTTCTTCAGCGCTTATCATATGTTTCGCCAGCGACGCCCGATGTGAGCTGTAGGGTTGAACTTTAATTCGGCCGGGTATCCGCATCCGCCGCATCAACGGGCAGATCACCAAGGCCGTAACGGCGCAATTTCACATACAAACTTTGGCGGCTTAGGCCCAGCATTTCCGCTGCCGCAGCGCGATTATCCTGGGTGAGTTCCAACGCCGCTTCAATGCAAAGTTTTTCTATCATATCGGTGGTTTCAACGACCAATTCTTTCAGCGAAACACGTCCTACCAATTCCGTTAACTGTTCAACCGATCTCGGCAACTCTCGGCTGGCGCGAACATCGCGCCCGCCCAGTCGTTTACCAACATTTCGTATCGTAAAACCAAGGCAAGGCAGCTCAGCAAGCGGCACTGCGACCGCAGATATTTCCACCTCCGCCATCGAGCCATGTTCGCCGCGCAATGTGGTGGCGAACAATCTTACGGAACCGTGCTGATGGAGGTTGGATACGAGCACCTTAAAATCAACACCGGATTGACCGAGCCAGCGTTCCAGTGACTCGCCGCGCGCCTGCTCTTCAGATCCGAGTTGCGCCAGATCGATGAACGCTCGATTTGCTACCAGCAGTTTGCCAGTCAGATCGGTGACCACAAATCCGTCCGGCGCATTCTCGACAATGCGCAGGATTGAGGTTGGCACACTCGCGCCCCCTGCATCTGCCAACACCGGCGCCAAACGCACCAACAATGAAGAACTACGCTCTTGCCTGAACAATGAAGCAGAAATGCTGAACTCAAGCCCGCTT
Organism: Burkholderiales bacterium; assembly: GCA_043784585.1. Taxonomy (GTDB): domain Bacteria; phylum Pseudomonadota; class Gammaproteobacteria; order Burkholderiales; family Usitatibacteraceae; genus UKL13-2. The sequence continues at coordinate 212 of JAYVYF010000284.1, read as the reverse complement.
TCCGCCATTTTTGCGCGTACTTCGTCGGCGACAACCGCAGTTCGGACCTTAGCAAACAAATCTTGTATGGCGCGCGTTCCCTGCTCGTCAAATCCGTCGGGGAATACACGACCGACGAATTTTTCAGCGGCGCGACCCAACAATTTCCCCACTGCAGGATTGGCTTCTACTACCTTCAGCGTGGTCGCATCTAGAACCAGTACCGCCTCAGA
>JAYVYF010000283.1:0-13004 GCA_043784585.1 Burkholderiales bacterium | reverse complement strand
GTTTTCAGTTCAGCCAGTTGCGCTTCGTCATTGGCGTCGTAGATCGAACCGGGACGCAGGCCGTCGCCCAGGCTGAACGACACATCGTAGGCCTTCATGATTTCGCAGATGTCTTCGAAATGGGTGTACAGGAAGGATTCTTCATGGTGCGCCAGGCACCACTTGGCCATGATCGAGCCGCCGCGCGAAACGATGCCGGTCATGCGGTTGGCGGTCATCGGCACGTAGCGCAGCAACACGCCGGCGTGGATGGTGAAATAATCGACGCCCTGCTCGGCCTGTTCGATCAAGGTGTCGCGGAAAATTTCCCAGGTGAGGTCTTCGGCTTTGCCGTCAACTTTTTCCAGCGCTTGGTAGATCGGCACGGTGCCAATCGGCACCGGTGAATTGCGGATGATCCATTCGCGGGTTTCGTGGATGTGTTTGCCGGTCGATAAATCCATTACTGTGTCGCCACCCCAGCGCGTCGCCCAGGTCATTTTTTCGACTTCTTCAGCGATGCTCGATGACACTGCCGAGTTGCCAATATTAGCGTTAATTTTCACTAGGAAATTACGGCCAATAATCATCGGCTCGATTTCAGGATGATTGATATTCATCGGGATTACAGCGCGACCGCGCGCAATTTCATCGCGGACAAATTCCGGCGTCATGAACGACTGAATATTCGCACCGAACGACTGCCCGGGATGTTGTTTGGTAATCAGCGCGGGTTGATTCGCCAGCATCCATTCGCGATTCTGGTTTTCGCGAATCGCGATGTATTCCATTTCCGGGGTGATGATGCCTTTTTTCGCGTAATGCATTTGTGAAACGTTCATGCCTGCTTTTGCCACGCGCGGCTTGCGTTTCAAGTTGAAGCGCAGCTCGGCCAGCTTCGCATCATTCATGCGCTCAATGCCGTAGGCGGACGATGGGCCGTCGAGCAAAACAGTGTCGTTACGCTCAGCAATCCATTTTTCGCGCATTGGCGCCAGGCCGGAGCGGATGTCGATTTTTACGTTCGGATCGGTATATGGGCCCGACGTATCGTAGACAAAAAACGGTGGGTTCTTATCGCCTCCCAACCCCGTCGGCGTGTCCGATTGCGAAATCTCGCGCATCGGCACTTGAATATCGGCTCTGGTGCCTTCGATATAAACTTTGCGCGACATGGGCAGCGGCTGGACAGCAGCTTCGTCGACGGTGGCGGTGGATTCGAGGAATTTCGGATTTGCGTTCATGTGGCGCTCCTTAAGAATTAAGCAGGGAGCGCGAAGGACGGCAATCACGCCGATTTCGCTTCCCTACGGCGGCATTACCCGCGTCAGGTTCCAAGGGTGTGTCTCATCCGCGGACGTTGATATGATTGTCTGATTGCATCAATTAACGACGCACGGAACCCCTAGCGATGTCGTTATCTTACTGCAATGTCGGCTTGCGGTGTCATTCCGGTGTTGTTCATTACTCGCTGCGGGTAGGCGCATCAACGGCGCAAACCCGCGCGAATCACTAAGCAACGCTGCAACCCAGTCGTTTCTTTTGAGCTTTCCTCACTTTCCCCAATCTGTCCCCGGGTTTCGCTTGACGCAAACCCGTTGAAAGCGTATCTTAATGACCAAATAGTCATTTACAATATTTTATGAATGCTAATCCTAAATTTATAGAGCCGCGCTGGGAACGTCGCAAAGACGCGCGACCAGGCGAACTCGCAACCGCTGCGCTGGAATTGTTTGTCGAGCACGGCTTTTCGGCCACGCGCCTCGACGACGTTGCCAAACGCGCCGGGGTCTCCAAAGGCACCCTTTATCTTTACTTTGACAGCAAAGAAGACCTTTTTAAAGACGTGGTGCGCGAAGGGATCGTTTCGAAGATCGCTGAGGCCGAAGTCAGAGTCCGCGCGCATACGGGGCCAACCAACGATGTTTTACGCGAGCTGGTGCACGACTGGTGGGCGCAAATCGGCTCGACCAAATTGGGCGGCATTACCAAGCTAATGATGTCCGAAGCGGGTAATTTCCCTGAGCTGGCCGCTTTTTACCATGATGAAGTGGTGGTCAGGGGCATGGCACTGTTTGCATCCGTGATTCAGCGCGGCATCAGCTCTGGCGAGTTTCGGCCAGTTTCACTGGATGTGGTGCCGCGTTTAGCCTGCGCGCCGGTCATTATGTTAATGCTTTGGCAAAATTCATTTGGCCTGTGCGGCACAAACCAGCTTGATCCAGTGACTTATCTGAATGCGCATACCGATATGCTGATCCTCGGGCTCACCAATTTCCAGACCGACACGAGCAACCCAACCGCTGCGTCGACACGAGCGCGCTCGACCCGCAAATTTGCCCACAAAGTTGCAAAGAGTGAGAAAAACTAGCGAACATAAATACGCTGTGGCCGCTATTTGCTAAAATTGCCATTGCTAAAATGTGCAACATTTTTTCTACTGTCGTCACTACCGCCGCCGCCGCCATTAATGCCTTAGCTTCATCTCAACTTAATAAATGACCGCGACCCAAAATATGGATTTTGAAAAAGCCCGTTTTCTGATGGTTGAGCAACAAATCCGCACGTGGGAAGTGCTTGATCAAGACGTACTTGATCTGTTGTTCGCGGTAAAACGCGAAGATTTCGTTCCGGTCGCCTACCGGTCGCTGGCGTTCGTTGACATGGAAATTCCGCTCGATCATCAGCAAACGATGATGACGCCCAAGCTGGAGGCGCGCATTTTGCAGGAAGTAGCACCCAAATCGGATGAGCGCGTGCTGGAGATCGGGTCGGGCAGCGGCTACCTTACCGCGCTATTGGCGAAACAAGCCGAGAGCGTTATCAGCATTGATATCTTTCAGGATTTTTCGCTGGCGGCAGCGGCAAAACTGGCGCGTATCGGTGTTACCAATGTTTATCTGAAAACCGGTGATGCGGCTGAATCAGCCGTCAATATCCTGGCTTCACACGAGACTTTCGATGTCATCGTGCTCACAGGATCTGTGCCGATGCTGCCTAGGGCGTATCTGGATATGCTCAACCTTGATGGCCGCCTGTTCGCGGTGGTGGGCGACGCTCCCGCCATGAAGGCGACACTTTTTACCAAAACTGGCGATACCGCGTTCACTACAGATGATCTGTTTGAAACCGTACTCATGCCGCTGGTTAACGCGAAGCAACCGTCGCGATTTGAATTCTAGGCATTGAGCATGGCAACTTCCTATAGCCAGATTACGGTAACGCAACTGCATGAGATGTTGCAATCAGCCGACCATACAAAACCGGCGCTGCTGGATGTTCGCGAGCTTTGGGAATGGCAACTGGCACGAATTCAGGGTGCCGAACATTTGCCGATGGGACAGATTCCAGGAGCAGTCGAAAATCTTGACAAAATTCGTCCCACAGTCGTAATTTGCCATCATGGCACCCGAAGTCTGCAAGTCGTCGCATTTTTGCAGCGCCAGGGGTTCACAAACTTGCATAATCTGGTGGGTGGAATTGATGCCTGGGCTCGCGAAATTGATTCCAAGGTTGCGTTGTACTAATCACGGCAGGCAGCCCGGCAGATGTTTGTGGCCAAAGTGTATAAATCCATAAACGTAATGATTAGGGTCCAAGGCAGAAATACCGTTTTAAGCAGAAATAATTTTAAAAGCAGCAACCTGCAGGCTGACCACCGCAGCCGTAGCGGCAACAGAATCCAATCCCCCTAATACCTAAAATATTTTTTCCCCAGGAAAAATCATAATGAAATTAAAAAGCGTTTCCTTCCTGACATTCGCGCTCCTCTTCGGGACACCCGTATTTAGTGCCGATCTCATCGATGTTTATCGCGATGCGCTCGCGCAAGATCCGGTGTATGCATCTGCCCGCGCCGCGCTCGAAGCGAATCGCGAAGTTCTGCCGCAGGCGCGCAGCGGTATCCTGCCGAATATCTCGGCCTCGGGAAATTTCTTCCGCAACGAGCGCGACAGCAGGGGTGTATCCAGCGGCTACAACACCTATGGCTATTCTCTGAACCTCACCCAGCCGTTGTTCAGGAAGCAGGCCTGGATCGCCGTGGACCAAGCCGATTTGCAGGTAAAGCAATCTGAAGCGGCATTTGCGGATGTTCAGCAAAACTTGATCGTGCGCGCCGCACAAGCGTATTTTGATGTGCTGCTGGCGCAAGATAACGTAGCGCTTTCGTCCACACAAAAAACTGCGTTCTCCGAACAGCTGGCGCAGGCCAAACGTAATTTTGAAGTCGGCACTGCGACCATTGTGGATTCGTATGAAGCCCAGGCGCGCTACGACTTGGCCGCGTCAAAAGAGATCTCGGATCAAAATGATTTGGAGATTAAACGGCAGGCGCTGCAACAGCTGGTCGGCAAACTGAACGCTACGCTCGCGCCCTTGCGAGATAACGTGGCATTGGCGTTGCCAGATCCGGCCAATATGGAAGCATGGGTTAGCAGCGGCGAACTGGTGAGTCCGGTGATTGCGCAATTTCGTGCCGCCAGCGAGATCGCCAAGAAAGATGTAGATCGCAACCAGGCAGGGCATCTGCCGACGCTTGATTTAGTGAGCAGCTTCGGCGATAGCCGGTTGCCCGCTGTGAATTTTTTAGGCCAATTGGACGGTACGCAATCAACCAAAACCACGCAGATTGGGCTGCAACTGACGATCCCGATTTACCAGGGTGGCGGCATCAATTCAAAGGTTCGTCAATCCATATCGAACCGCGAAAGGTCGGCGCAGGATCTGGAAAACACCAGGCGAACCGTCGCGCAAAGTGTGCGTCAATCATTCCTCGGCGTAAAGAATGGCGTCGCGCAAGTGAAGGCGCTGGAAGCCGCGTTGGTATCGAATCAATCATCTCTTGATTCAACCATTTTGGGTAAAGAAGTCGGGGTGCGTACCAACGTTGACGTTCTAAACGCACAACAACAATTGTTCCAGGCGCGCCGCGATTTGCAGCAAGCCCGTTACAACACCATCTTGAGCCAGCTGCGTTTAAAGTCTGCGGTAGGCCGTTTGCAAGAGGAAGACCTGGCGGAAGTGAATCGCTTGTTACAGAAATAAGCTCAAGCATGCTGAGACGGTGACGGCTGCGTCACCAGTTGCAACAACATACCTTCTAGCGCCCTCACCGTACTCACATCGTCAAACAGCGCTGCTCTGCCCGCGAGAACGCGTGCACGCAGGTCACGCAGGCGTTGCGGGTCGCTTGCCAGGGCCACTGTGGCAGCAACATATTCGTCATCAGAACGCGATATTAGTTCTGGAATATTCATAATACTGAGCATCGCGCTCGTCTGTCGCCCGCGCATCATGCTTCCCTCGTACGCCACCACCGGTGCGCCGACTGCGAAGGCGTCGAAGCTTGAATTGCCGCCCGAAAAATGCGTGGTGTCGAGCACCAAATCGGCGGCTTCTACCGTGCCTAAAAAATTTTCATAGGTCATCGACGGCAGCATCAGCAACGTCGATTGCGGGTCGACACCGTAAGCCCGCATGGTGGCGCTGATGCGCTTTACAAAAGTGTTATTCAGGTGTGGTGACATCGACTCAAAAAATGCGACGGTGCAGCTGGGCAGTTCGCGGGCAATACGCGCGACTAGAGTATCCATGTTCGGCAAAACTTTGAACAGCCGCTGCACACAAAGCAGGAATGGCGTGTTACGCGCGCTCAGCATGGCCGGCACCGTGCGACGGGAAATATCAGGCATGGGATAGCAGACGCCCAGCTTGGGCAGGCGGATCAGCTTCTCGCTATAAGAAACCTGTGCATCATCCGGTTCTGCCGCATCGGCCGTCAAATAGTAATCAATGCTGGAAAGCCCAGTCGTCACCGGATGTCCATAGGCAACGCACTGCACCGGCGCCAGCCGCATTGCCGCAAGCAATTGGGCGTGAGGATGCATGCCAACATCGAGGTGAATCAGCACATCCAGCTTTGCGGCAGCAATCGATGCTGCAAACGCGGCCATGTCGTGCGGCGCGTTTGAAAAATGCGCGGCTCCTGCACGGATTTTATCGGTTACGACGTCACTTATTTCGCCGCTGTGCCAGACAAACGACTCGAATTTTGCCTTATCCAGTTTGGTAATCCATGCGCTGAAAAAATAGCCGACGCTGTGTTTACGCAAATAGGCGCTGGTAAAACCGATTCGTAAACGCTGCCCATGCGCACAGCATTTCCAGGACAGCAGCTCACAGAATTGCGGATAGGCTCGTTTCACCACGTGCTCAACCACGCGCGCAAACCGGAGCTGTAGCAAGGTGTTATCGACATCTTGATAATTCAAATAAAACGCCGTGTGTGCAGACACTGCCGTCAAGGCTTCCGCTATTAACCAATCGTCGCTGGCCAGCAATCGCGCTTCAATTTTTTCCAGCCCGGTAATCCATGCAGCACGGCTTTCGGCAATATGTCGCTGGCTTTCATACAGCGGCGGAAGTGCTAAATCGCGCTCAAATAAAATTTTCAACCAATCTGGACGCAGCGCCTCAACCTCATTCAGAGTTTGCCGGCCATGGGCAAGATCACCATTGGCAATTTGCGTCACACCCAGGTCATATTGAAGCTGGGGAATATTGGGATGTAAATAATTCGCGCGCGCGAGCGACACCACCGCAGCGCCGGAATCCCCCGCCAGCAGTTGCGCATGTCCCAATGCTTCCCAGGCTTCATAAGCAGCGGGCTCAGACGCCACTGCGCATTTGCCCGCAGCAATCGCTTCAACATATCGCCCGAGGCCCGTTAATACCAGCGCCATATTAATGTCAGCCGAGGGGTCGTTCGGCATTAACTTTTTGGCTTTTTCCAAATAAACGAAAGCCTGCCCGAATTCGTTTGCGGCACGCAACAAGTTACCGATATTGGTTAGCGCGGGTGTAAAGTCCGGCTTGAGCGCCAGCACGCAGCGATAGAGGTTTATCGCCTTCGCGCGCTCGTTTGTATCATCGTAGGCAAGCGCCAAATTAAAGGCGGCCTCGACGTAATCAGGCTTGATCGCTAGCGCCCGCTCAAACGCCGCGATCGATTCAGCGTAATTGCCCATTGCGCGCAGCACCAGGCCAAGAGTGCCCAATGCGGGAAAAAACTCCGGCTGAAGCTGAATCGCGCGGCGCAAATATTGTTCTGCATCCGGCAGACAATTAAGTTGATAGCTGGCCAGCGCGCACGCATAGTTTGCCTGCACGTTAGCGGCATCCAAAGCAAGCGCCGATCGAAAACTTATGTCGGCTCCTCGCGCATCACCTGACTGCAAAAGCTGCATGCCCGCTTGCAGGTGCGATATGAGCGGCGAGAATATTGGCGGCGTTGACATGCTATTCGATCAAATCGGAAATAAGGTTAACCGTCTTTTCAGTCGCGCCGCGATGCGCCGCAGCAAATTCAAGCGCGCAGACCGACATTGCCGCGCGCCGTCCGGCATTATCGAGCAATTCTTTGGCGGTCAAAACAAGCTGTTCCGCATCGTTCACACCAATCATCGCGCCAGCGGCCACCGCCGCACCCGCCGCTTCGGCAAAATTAAACGTGCTGGGCCCCATCAGTACTGGCTTGCCCAGTGCGCAAGCCTCGATCAAATTGTGCCCCCCCAACGGCACCAGGCTTCCGCCGACAAATGCAACATCAGAGAGCGCAAGATAGGCAAACATTTCGTTCATTGAGTCGCCCAGCCATGCCTCCGTGTCCTCGGTAACTGCCGCATCCGACTCTGTAACCGTACTCCTTCGCTGAACGCGTAAACCAGCTTTAACCATTAATGCAAACACATCATCAAAGCGTTGCGGATGGCGCGGCACAATAACCAACAGCGTTTGACGACGCGCGGTAGCATCAAACACATTTTTATAAGCAGCGGTAATCAGCACCTCCTCGCCGTCGCGGGTACTGGCAGCCAGCAAAACTCGACGCGATCCTATTTGCGCTTTCCAGCGCTTTCCAAGTGCGACCTGATCCAGGTTCGGCTCAATATCAAATTTCACATTGCCGGTCACTTCTACATTGCTGGCACCGAGCGTGGCGAAACGTTGTGCGTCTGCGGCGGATTGCGCCGCAATTTGATTCATCGACTGCAGCGCTTCGCGAATAAGCCCGCGTACCGGTGCAAAACGCGCATAGCCCGCTCGCGAGCGTTCGCTCATGCGTGCATTCACCAGCAATGCCGGAATGTTTTTATCTAGGCAGCCTGCCAGCAGATTCGGCCAGATTTCAGTTTCCATCACCAGCAGCGCACATGGATCAAAACGCCGGAACAGATTACGGTGAGCCCACGGAAAATCGTAAGGCAAATAGACAATCCTCGCCACGTCTCCAAATAGTTCCGTCGCCGTAGCGCGGCCTGTGGCTGTCATGCAGGTGATAAGTATTGGGCGTTGCCCAAACCGTGCGTGCAGTGCTGCGATGATCGGCGCCGCGGCCCGCGCTTCGCCCACCGACACTGCGTGAATCCAGATTGCGCCTGATAATGTGGGCTCGCTAAAATCACCAAAACGCTCGCTGACGTGCTGCCGATATCCTGGCTCACGACGACCACGCAGCCACAGCCGCAGCAAAACCAGCGGCGTGGCGAAAATTAGCAATAATGTGTATAGAAATCGCAGCATCACTATGCTGGGAGCGGCAAATGAGCCAAAAGTGCTTCAAACACCGCTTCTACACTAGGGTTTGATAATTTATTTGGTGTACCGCTGCCGAGATTTATCGCGTCAATGCCGCCATGCAATCCGGTTAACGCGGGTTGCGTGGCGACGTAAATTCCGACGGTCGGGCGTTTGACGGCAACTGCCAAGTGCGCAAGTCCGGTATCAACCCCCACCACCCCTGCGGCATGCGCGAGTAACGCTGCCGCACTCCTCAAATTCATGGCGGGCGCGACTGTTGCGTGGCTCAGCGTCACGGCCACTTTCGCGCTCACATTTTTTTCGTGTTCATTGCCCCAGGGCAGCGCCACATTGAAGCCGTGCGCGTTCAGCTTTTTGCCCAGCGCCGCCCAATTTGTCAACGGCCATTCCTTATCCGCGCGGCTGGTGGCATGCAATAGTACGACATAGGGCCGGCCTGACAGCCAAGCAGGGCGTGGCGTTTGAAGGCTCAAGCCATAGTCTGCCAGACTCGTGATTTTATAGCCCATCGCGGCGGCCACCAATTGCCGGTTGCGCTCAACCGCGTGCTGCTTCACCGCGATGTCAAATGCGAAATCATAAAATCGTGATGCAAATGGCTCGCGCGCAGCTGCCTTGTTATAGCCGGAAATAGGCTGGCCTGCAGCGCGCGCGATGACCGCACTTTTGACCAGGCCCTGAGTATCAATCACGCCATCGTATCGCTGGCAGGCCAGTGCGCGGCGCTCGCCCACCAGATCTACCCAGCGAGCGGGCTGCCACCACTGGCTTTTCAGTGCGCGCAAATGGATCGGGAAAACGCGTTTCACCGAGGGGTGTAACGAAACCAGATCCGCGTACGGCGCATCCGTCGCCCAATCGATTTCGATGCCCGGAAACGCCCGCGCAAGATCGGTCACCACGGGTAAATTGTGGATCACATCACCCATCGAGGAAAGTTTGACTAGCAAGACGCGCACGCCGCATTTTAGCGGAGCACGAGCCAGAAAGTAACCCGCCGCGCGGGTAATGACGGTTTGAAACTATCGCATGGGGATTTTTTCGCTAACGCCTTACAATTGGAACAGGCTGTTTCTGAGTTCCTCCTGGTTCGTCCTAGTTCATTTTTAACCACCGTTTCTGATTTGTAATCTACGAAATCGACCCCCAAAGTGCCTGACCAAAAAATCCCCTTATCCGTTGTCATCATTGCCAAAGATGCCGCCAGCCAGATTGGCGCGTGCATTGAGAGCGTGAAATTTGCCGATGAAGTGTTGGTGGTCGATTCGGGCTCAACCGATGCCACGCGCGCGGTCGCCGACGTAATGGGTTGCCGCGTGATCGAAAAGGAATGGCTCGGCTTTGGTCGTCAAAAACAATTTGCGGTCAGTGCTGCGAAACATGATTGGGTGCTGTGTCTGGATATTGATGAGCGCGTATCGCCTGCCTTGAAAGCCAGTATCTGTGGCGTGTTTGAGCCATCACTCCAGCAGCGCCATGCTTATCGTATGCCCAGACGCAACCGATTTTTGGGCCGCTGGCTCGCGCACGGCGAAGGCTATCCTGATTGGTCGTTGCGTCTGTTTGATCGAAATCACGCAAGCTGGAGCAACGACGAGGTGCATGAAACAGTAATCACCACGGCTGATGTGGGGCGGCTGCGCGGGGATCTCATGCACGACTCTGCCGAAGATGTGACCCTGTATTTGGCCAAACAAAATCGCTATTCCAGCCTGCATGCTCAGGCGCTCTATGGGCAGGGCGTACGTGCCGGGTATTTCAAATTATTTCTGAGTCCTCTATCGAGATTTATCAAATTCTATTTTCTGCGCAAAGGGTTCTTGGATGGTGGCCCTGGTTTCGCACACGTCGCCATTGGCTGTTTTGCGGCGTTTGCGAAATATGCGAAATTGATTGAATTGTCAAAGAAATCGGCGACGGGCGACCCGCGATGAAATAAAAATCCTAAAATTGGCGCTGTGTTCTAATCGTGCGTTCGTTTCCCATTCCAATTCCAATTCCAATTACGATTTTTCTATGATCATAGTCGCTGGCGGTGCGGGTTTTATTGGCTCAAATTTCATCCGGCAGTGGTTGGCCGAGGAAAACGAGCCCGTCCTCAATCTCGACAAACTCACCTATGCCGGCAATTTGGCGTCGCTCGCTGACCTTGCTACGAACACCAATTACCATTTCCAGCGCGGCGACATTGGCGACCGCGTAGCGATCGCACAGTTGCTAACCGCGACTCAGCCGCGCGCGATGGTGAATTTCGCTGCAGAAAGCCATGTTGATCGCTCAATCCATGGCGCAGCTGAATTTATTGAAACAAATATTGTGGGCACTTTTAATTTGCTAGAAGAGGTGCGCGCCTATTTTTGGTCGCTGGCCGAGGATAAAAAAGCGACCTTCCGGTTTTTGCATGTCTCCACTGACGAGGTGTATGGCTCGCTGAGCGAGGTCGCACCTGCGTTTACGGAAACCCATCGCTATGAGCCAAACAGCCCCTACTCTGCGTCCAAAGCCGCGTCAGATCATTTGGTGCGCGCGGCCCATCACACGCACAAATTGCCGGTGCTCACGACCAATTGTTCGAACAATTACGGCCCGTATCATTTTCCGGAAAAGCTCATTCCATTAATGATTTTGAACGCGCTTGGCGGCAAGCCGCTGCCGGTATATGGCGATGGTAGAAACGTGCGCGACTGGCTATACGTGACCGATCATTGCGCTGCTATCCGCACCGTACTGGCGCGGGGTCGCGTCGGTGAGGTTTATAACGTCGGCGGTAAAAATGAGCGCACCAATATGCAGGTTGTCAATACGATTTGCGCGCTGCTGGACGAGATGCAGCCCCGCCCTGATGGTAGATCTTATGCGAGTCAAATCGCATTCGTCAAAGACCGCCCAGGTCACGATCAGCGCTATGCGATTGACGCCACCAAGCTCGAATCAGAATTAGGCTGGCGCGCCACTGAAACCTTTGATTCCGGCATTCGTAAAACCGTCGCATGGTATCTCGCGAACGATACGTGGGTGCAATCTGTAGTGAGCGGCGAATATCGGCAGTGGCTTGAAACACAATACAACAATAGCGGAGCATCGCCATGAATCGCAAGGGCATCATTCTCGCTGGCGGCAGTGGCACGCGCCTCTATCCGGTAACCCAGGTCGTATCAAAGCAACTGCTGCCGATTTACGACAAGCCGATGGTGTACTACCCACTCTCGACCTTGATGCTGGCGGGCATCCGCGACATTTTGATTATCTCTACGCCGCACGACACACCACGATTTCAGGAATTGCTCGGTGACGGGACAAAGTGGGGTATGAATTTAACGTATGCGGTGCAGCCCTCGCCAGATGGTTTGGCGCAGGCCTTTATTATTGGTAAATCGTTTATTGGCGACGCACTGTCCTCGCTGATTTTAGGTGACAACATTTTTTACGGTCACGATTTTTCAGCGCAACTTCAGCGCGCTTCAGCGCGGGCCGAGGGTGCGACCGTGTTCGCCTATCGGGTACATGACCCGGAACGTTATGGCGTGGCAGAATTTGATACGGCAGGCAAAGTGATCTCGCTGGAAGAAAAGCCAGCCAAACCAAAATCCAGTTATGCCGTGACCGGTATCTATTTCTATGACAAAAACGTGTGCGAATTGGCGGCAAACTTGAAGCCCTCATCGCGCGGTGAATTAGAAATTACCGATTTGAATCGATTGTATCTGGAGCGAGGCGAACTCAATTGCGAAGTAATGGGACGCGGCATGGCGTGGCTCGATACCGGTACCCACGAATCACTATTGGAAGCATCGCAATACATCGAAATTATCGAGCGGCGACAAGGCTTGAAAGTGGCTTGCCCGGAGGAAGTTGCCTATCGTCAAGGCTGGATCGGGGCCCAAGCAATTGAAGCGCTGGCGGCACCGATGCTGAAAAATAGTTACGGCCAATATTTGATCGCGATGCTAAAAGAGAAGCTGCAGGGATGAAAGTCATTGATACCGCCATTGCCGACGTAAAAATTATTGAGCCTGCGGTGTTCGAGGATGAACGCGGCTTTTTTTACGAAAGCTACAACCGCGATAAATTTACCAAAGCAACGGGTTTGACATCTGATTTTGTGCAGGACAATCACTCGCGGTCGGCGGCGGGCGTGGTGCGTGGATTGCATTACCAAATTCAACATGCACAGGGCAAACTGGTTCGTGTGACCGCAGGCGAAGTATTTGATGTTGCAGTCGATATTCGTCGCGCTTCTCCCACTTTCGGCAAGCATATTTCAGTGCTGTTATCAGCTGAAAATAAGCGTATGTTGTGGGTGCCCGATGGGTTTGCGCATGGCTTTATGGCGCTCACTGATGATGTGGAATTTCTCTATAAAACCACCGACGTCTGGTTTAAAGAGCACGAGCGCACCTTGTTATGGAACGATCCTGCGCTTG
>JAYVYF010000282.1:0-5173 GCA_043784585.1 Burkholderiales bacterium | reverse complement strand
AGCCTCTACCGGCACCCTCATTTTAACAACCTCATTCGCGATGTCTACTAGCGCACCACTCATATTTACCGGCGAACGATTTCTACCCAACGAGGCGGGTGAAATGTGGGCGGAGCACTGGCATCGCTATCATGCCATTCAGCGTCTGGCGGCGGATAAACGGGTGCTGGATGTGGCTTGCGGCGAAGGCTATGGCAGCGCGCTTCTGTCGCGCGTTGCTACCGAAGTGAGCGGTGTGGATATTTCGAGCGAGGCGATCGCGCATGCGACCCATGCATATTCAAAACAGACAAATCTTAAATTTTTTGCAGCAAGTTGCACCAATCTGCCGTTCGCAGATAATTCATTTGAGGTGGTGGTGTCGTTTGAAACCATTGAGCATATCGTCGAACATGTTGCGTTTCTAAATGAAATCAAACGCGTATTGACGCCTGATGGCTTGCTGATTATTTCGTCGCCAAATAAAGCCGAGTATTCGGATGCGCGTCATTTTGCAAACGAGTTTCATGTAAAGGAGCTGTACCGCGACGAGCTGGCGATGCTGATTTCAACGCGCTTTCCGTATGTGCGCTGGCACCTTCAGCGCAATGGTTTTTATTCGCTGATTACGCCTGAACATGACGCAGAGGCGCGATCAAACGCTAGCATTGGCGGGCTTCAAGGAGCATTATTGCCTGAAGATGCGCATGTAATAACGGTCTCAAAAAAAGCACCTCAAACCCACGCCGTATCGCTTCCAGCGCTATATTTTTTAGTGTTGGCCAGCGCGGATCCGGCCACGCTTGAACATGCCGTAATTGGCACTTCAGTGTTTGGCGACGTTGAGGAGTTTGCGATGAACGACTACAAAAAAATTTACCGCGATCTGGTGTCGCTATCCGCAAAACATCAGGCTTTGCACGATGAAATTGCAATCCTAAATGCGCAAAATGCGCGGCTTAACCAACAACTTTCTGCCCTGCAAAATGCCGCGCCAAACGGCGCAAAAATCGGCGTGCAAAATACCGTACAGGCGCCCCCATCAACCCAATTGATGAAACCTGATTCATGGTTTACGCGACTGATCAGAAATCTCACCACCTAATTTGCGCTGCTTGCTTTTCATCCCTAAATCGCCGACTAACTTCCGACAATAAAGTAAATATGAACCTCCAACAATTGCAAACCACCATTGAATCTCTTTGGGAAATCCGTGCCGATTTAAATCCGCTCACCCACAAAACCAATAGCGCCGTCGAGGCCGTACAGCACGCGATTGACAAGCTGGACGCGGGTGAGCTGCGCGTGGCTGAAAAAATAAACGGCGAATGGGTCACGCACCAATGGTTGAAGAAAGCGGTACTGCTGTCGTTCCGGTTGAGCGATAACGCGATCATGGGCGCTGAAAATGCCGCGGCAATATCCAGCGGATTTCCGCGATTTTTTGATAAGGTGCCGACCAAATTTTCCAATTTTACCGACGCAGATTTTAAGGCGGGCGGCTATCGCGTGGTGCCGCCTGCCGTGGCGCGGCGTGGCGCGTTTATTGCAAAAAATGTGGTGCTGATGCCATCGTATGTCAACATCGGCGCGTATGTGGACGAGGGCGCCATGGTCGACACGTGGGCGACGGTCGGCTCGTGTGCGCAGATCGGAAAAAATGTCCATTTGAGCGGCGGCGTGGGCATCGGCGGCGTACTTGAGCCGTTACAAGCGAACCCGACCATTATTGAAGATAATTGCTTCGTCGGCGCCCGCTCTGAGGTCGTCGAGGGTGTAATTGTCGGCGAAGGTTCGGTGATTTCGATGGGTGTTTTTATTGGCCAGTCAACAAAAATATACAACCGCGCCACCGGTGAAGTAAGCTATGGAAAAGTGCCGCCTTATTCGGTGGTGGTGTCGGGCAGCCTGCCGTCGCCGGATGGAAAGTACAGTTTGTATTGCGCCGTGATCGTCAAACAGGTCGACGCACAAACGCGATCTAAGACCAGCATCAATGAATTACTCCGGGCGTAATTTTCAGCTTGATTGTTGACACCATAAAATCAGTCAAACATTAATTTCAGGGGAACCAACATGGCAGATGAGTCATTGGCGCAAGCCGCACAGAGCGAAGCGGCCTCGGCTGCGCCGAGTTTTGAGGTGCCTGAAAAGCTGATGCTTCGGCTGTTCCGCCTGATGGCCGAAAAATCTGCATCGGATGTTTTTATTTCAGCCGGCACCACGCTGCACATTAAAATCGACGGACTGGCCGCGCCCATCAACGCACAGATCATGACGCCGCCCGCGATCAAAACACTGGTGTATGACATTCTCACGCCTGAGCAAATTAAAACCTTTGAGACCGAGAAAGAACTCAATTGCTCCATCGCGATGCAGGGCATTGGCAGCTTCCGGGTGAACGTGTTCTGGCAGCGCGGCTCGATTGCCTGCGTCGTGCGCTTTATTCGTCTGGATATTCCGACCATGCAGGAACTCCAGCTGCCGAATGTGCTGTCGCAGGTAATTATGGAAAAACGTGGCCTGGTGCTGGTGGTCGGTGCCACCGGCTCCGGCAAATCAACATCGCTCGCGTCGATGATCGATTACCGCAATCAAAAAGTAGCCGGGCATATTCTGACGTTTGAAGACCCGATTGAGTATTTGTTCAAAAGCAAAAAATCGATCATCAATCAGCGTGAAGTCGGTGTCGATACGCTGAGTTTCCCGGTGGCACTCAAAAACGCGATGCGCCAGGCACCTGATTGTATTTTGGTCGGCGAAATTCGCGATGTGGAAACCATGAAAATGGCGATGATGTATGCGCTGTCGGGCCATCTATGTTTGGCCACGCTGCACGCAAATAACAGCTATCACGCGCTTAACCGGATCATCAATTTTTTCCCGCTCGACCAGCGCGAAGTTTTGCTGGGCGATCTGGCGGTGTCACTCAAATGCATCATCTCGCAGCGATTGGTCAAAAATCTCGAAGGTGCTAGAACACCGGCGGTTGAAGTATTGATGAATACACAAAACATTGCCGATCTGATTACCGGCGGCGAAATCCGCGAGATCAAAGAGGCGATGGAAAAATCATTGACGCCCGGCTCACAGACGTTTGAACAGGATCTGTTCCGACTTATCAAGGCGCGAAAAATCAGTATCGAAGAGGCCATGCTCAATGCTGATTCCGCCACCAATTTGTCGCTATTGGTGGGCAATGCCGGGATGATGGAAAGCCACAAAGTTTCCGATATGCCCTCGCGCGGCGGAGCAGGCGGCCCCAACTTTAGTGAATTCAAAATCAGATAGCGCGTGGTGATATTAACTGCGGCAGCAGCCAAGCCGATGACGGTCAGGTTTATTGAGCAACGCGACCGCGCGCAATGGCAGACGATGTGGGACGGCTACCACGCGTTCTATGGCCGCCCGAATTTCTCGATGGAAATTACCGAAACCACGTGGTCGAGATTCCTTGATCCCGCCGAGCCGGTTCACGCCTTGGTGGCCGAACAAAATGATCAATTGCTCGGGCTGACGCACTATCTTTTTCATCGCAGCACCACGCTGATTAATCCCAGCTGTTATCTGCAAGATTTATTCACGATTGAGGCCGCGCGCGGACACGGGGTGGGTCGCGCGCTGATTGAAGCGGTGCGTGATCAAGCCACAATCGCGGGCGCTGCCCGTTTGTATTGGCAGACGCACGAAACCAACCATACCGCGATGAAGCTCTATGACAAGCTCGCCGAGCGCACCGGGTTTTTGGTTTATCGCGTGCCGCTGTGAGTACATTATTGCTGACGGCATCTAATTTATGCGAGCGGGTGTACAAAGCCTAATATAGACGGCTATCCGCAGCCATAAGTGCTTCAAACGCCGCTCTGGTATTGCACGTTCAAAGTAAAATTGTAAAACGCAGCCGCCCAGTTGCCGCTTTTCGTTCTATGACCTCAGCTCGCACCTCCATTTCTGCAATTCATCGTTTCGTGCTTTCTCGCGCGTGGTTCGGTTTGTAGACTGTGAACTTCTTATAAGGGAGATCACATGAATATCAGCACACCATTAATTCGTCATCGTTTGATTGCCGCCGTCGTTTCCACCGCGATGGGCTGCGCATTAATTGCGGCACCGGCTTTTGCCGCCGATGGTGAAGGTTCAAAAACAAAAACCAGCTGGTCATGGAGTTTCGGAAATTCCGTTTTTCACAATACCCGCTACGGCGAAAACCGAACCAAAGGTTCTGGCGTCATCAAAGAAGAATCGCGGGCGGTGTGCAATTTTTCACAGCTCACCTTATCGCTGCCGGCGATCATCACGCTATCGCAAGGCCCTACGGAATCGCTGACCATCACCGCAGATGACAATATTCTGCCGCTGCTGAGTACGCGGGTGGTCAACAATGAACTGGTGGTAGAGGGCGATAGAAATCGCGGCTTCTCGACGACAAAGGAAATAAAGATTCGGGTGACCGTGAAATCGCTTAACAGCCTCAAGATCAAGGGATCAGGCGATGTGTTTAGCGAGCAGTTCAAGGGCGACAAACTCGACATTGCCATCGAAGGTTCCGGCGACGTAAAGTTCAAAGAAATTCACGCGGATCAACTGAGGATTGCGATTACGGGTTCGGGTGATGTGGCGATTGGTAATGTTGAAAGCCAGTCCATCGAGTCGAAAATTCAAGGCTCCGGTGACATCAGGTTTGGCGCGCTGCGGGCAGGGCAGGTCAGCATCACGCTGAATGGCTCGGGTGATGTTTCAGCGGCGGGAAGCGCAGATAAAGTAGCCATCGAGATTTCAGGCAGCGGCGATGTGCACGCCCGCAAGCTAATCGCCCGCGAGGTGGACGTGAAGGTGTTGGCGTCAGGTGAGGCGGACGTACACGCGACTGAAAAAGTCACGGCGCGCGTGCTCATCTCGGGTGAAATTCGTTATGCGGGCTCACCGAAAAAGGTGGATCAGGTGGTGAAAGGTTCAGGTTCGATTGAAGCGATTTGATTGCGGACAGCAGGCTAATATTTCGCTCATGATTTGATTATCTAAACCGGAACATCAATACTAGCGCGCACCGTGCACTACCCGAATAACACGTCCGAGGTTGCGTTAGTATTGATGATCGCGCAGTCGCCCTGCTGCCGACTCGCGCCCGCCTGATGCAGGCTGCACCAAGCCCGCGCGGCCAAGTCCGAACGGGGGCATATTTACATAAATATTT
>JAYVYF010000281.1:0-12384 GCA_043784585.1 Burkholderiales bacterium | reverse complement strand
CGAACAAACACAGCGAGCGCTGACGATGGAGGTGTTGCGACTTGCCTCAGAGGCGCGCAAAGCCTACATCCTCGCGGTAGCGGCTGAGGAAAACGTGCGCTACATGGACAAGGTGAAAACAGTAGCTGAGTCGAGCGCTGAATTGGCACGCCGCATGGCGAGTGTGGGTAATTTCAACAAGCTTTCGCAGGCGCGGGAACAGGGCTTTTACGCCGATGCCGCACTTAACCATGCGAGAGCGGCACAAAACCAAGTGGGGTCACGTGAGAAGCTCACTCGTCTGCTCGGCTTATGGGGCGCGGATATTAATTTCAAACTGCCGGAACGCTTACCCGATTTGCCGGCTGCTCCTGATGATTTGCCGAATGTGGAGCAAGTTGCGATGGCACAGCGCCTCGATGTACAGGCGATAAAATTGGGCACTGAATCACTCGCCAAAAACTTGGGCCTATCGGAGGCGACGCGTTTTATTAACGTATTGGAGGTCGGCCCGACGCGAGTACTGGAAGGAGCGAAGTCGGATCCGTACAAAAAAGGCTTTGAGCTGAGTTTGGAAATACCGATCTTTGACTGGGGCAGTGCCAAAGTGGCCAAAGCAGAATCGCTATACATGCAATCGGTCAATCGCCTCGCTGAGACTGCGGTCAACGCGCGCTCGGAAGTCCGCGAATCCTATCAAGGCTACCGCGTGACCTACGATATCGCCAAACATTATCGCGACGAAATCGTGCCAATTCGCAAACGTATTGCGGAAGAAAATTTGCTGCGCTACAACGGCATGTTGATTGGCGTCTTCGATTTGCTCGCCGACGCGCGCGCACAGATCACGAGCGTGAACGGCTATATCGATGCGCTCCGCGATTTTTGGCTAGCCAAAGCGAATCTCGACATGGCCATGATCGGTAAACCAAATATGACACCAACAAATACCAGCGCGATGATGGCAGATGATGCCCCCGCGGGTCATCAATGAGGACTGCAAAAATGATTTCCAGAAGAAGCTTTTTTAGGAATGCAGGTGTGGCAGGTGCGGCCGTTGTAGGTGCGGTTGCAGCAACCTCGGTGAGCCGAGTCGCGATGGCGGCGTTACCCGAACCGGTGCTGCAAACCAAAGCGGACACCATGCCGCCTCTCGTGCCCGGGAATGGTCGTCATTACAACCCGGTAGTGACCTTAAATGGCTGGACACTACCGTGGCGAATGAATAGCGGTGTGAAAGAATTTCATCTGGTGGCCGAGCCGGTGGTGCGTGAAATGTGCGAAGGTTTCAAAGCGCATTTATGGGGTTACAACGGCCAAAGTCCCGGCCCTACAATCGAGGTCGTGGAAGGTGATCGGGTGCGTGTGTTCGTCACGAATAAGTTGCCCGAGCATACGTCAGTACATTGGCATGGTCAGCGCTTGCCAAACGGCATGGACGGTGTGACAGGCTTGAACCAACCCGCGATTCAGCCAGGCAAAACTTTTGTCTACGAGTTTGTCGCACGTCGCCCCGGCACTTTCATGTATCACCCTCATGCGGATGAAATGACCCAAATGGCGATGGGCATGATGGGTTTTTGGGTAACACATCCGAAAACCAAACATCCGCTAATTGAGGAAGTAGACCGTGATTTTGTATTTTTATTAAATGCCTACGATGTCGATCCAGGTGCGTACACACCCAAAATTATGACTATGCTCGATTTCAATTTATGGTCGTGGAATAGCCGCATCTTTCCCGGCATCGATCCGCTGGTGGTGCGCCAAAACGACAAGGTGCGGATTCGCATCGGCAATCTCACGATGACCAATCACCCGATTCATTTGCATGGTCATGAGTTTGTCGTGAGCGGCACGGACGGTGGACCGACCCCGAAAAGCGGCCGCTGGCCGGAGGTAACGACAGATGTCGCAGTAGGCCAAATGCGCCAGATCGAGTTTCTGGCCGACGAAGAAGGCGATTGGGCATTCCACTGCCACAAGGCGCACCACACGATGAATGCAATGGGTCACGATGTGCCCACCATGATCGGTGTCGACCATCGTGGTGTGGCCAAACAAATCACCTCACTGGTGCCCGACTATATGGTGATGGGTGAGCGCGGCATGACGGATATGAGCGAGATGGAAATGCCGTTGCCCGATAACACCGCACCCATGATGACCGGTGAAGGACCGTTTGAATCTGTTGCGATAGGCGGCATGTTTTCAGTGCTGAAAGTGCGGCGCGATCAAAAGCCGGGCGATTACAAAGATCCCGGCTGGTACCAACAGCCGCCCGGCACGACGGCGTTTGAGTGGACTGGCTCTTTAGTTGAACCAAGACGTTTCAAATCTGAAGGAAAAGCCTCCATGCCGCGCTCCGATAAAAAAAATGAAGTCGAAGTACAAATTCGTAAACCGATGGGTGATATGAAAGGCATGGGGCATTAATTTTTGCCGCATCGGCTAACAACAAACCCAAACTTCAAACTCACAAGGACATTTATCATGAAAATTTTTAGCACCCTATTTATCCTCGCGGCATTATTGTTCACTTTACAAAACACCATTGCCCACGAGAGGCATGATGAGAAAAAGAAAAATGTTGTCGTAAAAAAGGAACAAAAGGCATGGGGCATTGCCGGTGACGCCAGCAAGGTGAAGCGAACTATCAAATTATCGATGTCAGATGCAATGCGCTTTACGCCAGACAAGATTGACGTTAAGCGCGGCGAAACCGTGCGTATTTCTTTGACTAATACGGGTGCGGTGCTGCACGAAATGGTGATTGGCACGAAAAAGGAGTTGGAGGAGCATGCGGCACTGATGGTCAAATTCCCCTCTATGGAGCACGATGAGCCGTATATGGCACATATTCCTGCGGGCAAAACGGGCGAGATTATTTGGACGTTCAACAGAGCCGGTGAGTTCGATTTTGCCTGTCTGATTGCCGGTCACTACTCGTCAGGCATGGTCGGGAAAATCGTGGTGGCAACGAAATAGCGCAACGCTCGATCGAACCAAAAGACCAGGAAGCTTAAAGAAAGTCATCATGCGATACGCAGTGTTTATTTTGGCGTTGTTCCCGTTAATTTGCTGTTCGCAATGTGATCGAACATGGGTATGTGTACTGTTGTCGGTCATCGTTGCGGTAGCTCTACACGTTATTCTCTCGGTAATATACGAGCTGCGTTTGCTCGCAAAAATGGGCCGGTCATAGCGCTGGCCTGACTAATCATTGTTAAACATTTTTTTGGAGCCTTAAATGAAAAATCGATTCGCATTAGCCGCAACATTATTTTCGTTGTCTGTGATGGGGGTTTACGCATCGGGTGACCACGCCGCGAAATCCGCGCCGGACGTTAAAGCAGGTGTTTCGGCCACTGCCGCCGCTATTGATAGCAAGGCCTTACCCGTAGCGACTAAATTACCGATGACCGATGGTGAAATCAAGAAAGTAGACAAAGAGGGAGGCAAAATTACCATCAAGCATGGCGAGATAAAACATCTTGATATGCCTGGTATGACCATGGTTTTTCGCGTCGAGGAACCGGCGATGCTCGATCAGGTGAAGGCAGGCGATAAGGTTAACTTCTCGGCAGATAAAATTAACGGCAATATCACGGTGACCAAAATCGAAGCCTCGAAGTAGCTTGCCACGATCCTCGGCTCGGCTCGCCTTGCGCAGCAGCATCTTTTGTCGTTGTTCAGGGCACAGTAAGCGCGATTTTTGCTTATCGATTTACCGAGATTAATTTGAATCTGGTGTCGATAGGGCAGCGATGAAGGGGCATATTTCAGCTAGTCCATTCGCGCCGCATTGATGAACTACCCCGCAATTTTTGGTAATCTGCCGATCGAGCCGTCCGGCGAGTTCGCATTTGCTTGCTTGCTTGCCGGCTAAATCGTTGCTCGCGAGTCGGCGCTACTTATGTCCTGCTTTTGCCTTTTGCAAAGAAATCCGCGGTCTCGAACACCGCCGCACCGAAACGTGCGCCGTCCACCGAAACTTGTCGCTTCAGCAAAAAATCAAAAAGTAACGGGTCGTATTGCCTAATTTCCACCAGAAGCCGGCCTTGTGCCGGCGTGATGAAGTTCTGATCGACGTGTCGGGCGATGGAGATTTCCGGGATATAACCCGGCAGCGGATAGTCCGACCCGTTCAACAATCGACCGTGCCACTCGGTTTTCTTAATGATGTGCCTCAGGATTGGCCCCACGCGGCTGGTTTCGGTCAGCGCTGAAATATCTCCCGCCAAACGGCCAACATAACGCGGATCGTCCATCAGCCGCGAGAACAGCGAGAAATTCTCCACCTCGGGTCCGTGTGCGCCGCGATCAATATCGATCCCCGCTCCGGTGCTGGCACAATGCGCCACGATGACGCGGACTCCGCGTTCCAGCGGCCGCCGCAACGCAAGCGGATTGTTAAATTCCTGCAACGCACCGGAGTCGAGAAGCGGATGCTCATAGCCGCCGTGGCTCATCAGCGGCATGTCCAGTCGCACCAATGCGTCGTAAAACCGAACACATCGCGGCGACGCGGGGTCGATCCCCATGATGGAGGGAAGCCATTTTATCGCTCGGGCGCCGTGGCGTGCCGCCCACTCAAGTGCCTCGACGCAGTCCTTACGGTACGGATGAATCGAGGCGATCCATTCGAAGCGCGCCGCATTCCTGGCGGCAATCTCGGCGGCATAGTCGTTGGGCACATGGAAAACCGTCCGCCCGGGAACACGGTTACCGGATTCATCGTGGAAATAATCCATCGCAAGCAACATCAACTTCGACCCTGCCGGGCGCGTTTGTTGTAGTGCGGTCAGTCTTGCAACATATGCATTCTCGGCGGCTTCGTCGCGTCCAATCTCGCAGGCGGCGTTGGCATAAAACTTTGCGTGGATGAACTCGAACGGATGAAGGATGTTGCGCATGGCCGGGTTGACCCAAATGCGATTGTCACCGGCCCCCATTCCCAAAAGATGGACATGTACGTCCCAGACTTTTGCCGGATTTAGGCCGATCCAGGCCGAGCGGACGAATTCGTGATTTGCCAGATGCTCGGGTGTAGGAAGCGGGAGGCACGGATTCCACCAGCCCTCGTCCGGCCACAATTTCCACGCGGCAGAACCTGCACCCAAACCCATGGCCGCCAATAAGAGCCCACGTCGCCTCATCGCGCGGCGCTTTCCAAGAGGTTTGCCTATTTCTTAATGAAGTACTTGATAGCGACGGCGATAAGGAGAATCACCGCCCCCCAAATCAACACGCCGAATATCCAATGGCCATAACCGAAGCCCCACTGCCAACTGCCCATGTCGCCATTCATCATTTCGAATACTCCAGTCAATTTTTTTGTATTGAAAACAACATATCCGGTAGCTTTGGCAGTATGCAACTTTGCTTTACTGACGGCAATTCCAGTCGAGTGGCGTTACGAGCAAATTAACGTATGTCTAAAAGGTAGCGTACTGTCAAAGATTTGACGCTGTCGGCACGGTATGGCACTTAACTGTTCAAACTATTTGTGCACGATTCTGGACTTCGCGCGGCACGACCCATGCAACAATCTCAAATGATGTGTGGTCATATCGCGCCACCAAGCCGACTTTCAAACATCGGTGAGTAAAACCTGAAGTGAACGTAGATAATTGAACTCAACAATGCAGCAAAGAAGCACCAGACGGAGAATAGCGCGACACTAAAAATCCAATTGGCGAATACGAACAGAACCAGCGCGAGCGCCCCGAACAACCTGATCGTGGCGACACTCGAAAAGAAACAGCTGACGCACGTTGCGGCCAGATACAGCAGCATCACGGGTATTTTGTAGAAGTGTGGCGAGACGTACACAATATTTGTAGCCAACACCGCCTTCACTGGGTATTCGACAAGCATATAAAGCAGATAAAGGCCAACGAAAAGTCCGGCTGCTTGGAACCCCGCGATCATATTGCGGCGCCAAGGCACTACTTCGAGTAGGCCAATCGAGAATGGCACCAACATTGGCCACAGAACGTGGGAGAAGATCGAGAACAAATAAGTCATGGCCACGTTGAGTTGCGGCGCCTCATAGCTAAACGATAACCACAGCATTCCCTCGATAAATTGCTGGATACCGAACAGCAACGGGATCGCTGCAAACGGGATCTCTGCCTTCCGCCGCGCTGTACGCAGCGTCGCCACGCCAAGAACCGACAGGGCGGTGCCAGCTATAAAACTTGCGGTTGCAGAAAAGCACATGACGTAAATTCTCTAATGATTGAATGGGTTGAAGATCGGCTGCGGCGCTCGCAAATTTTCATGAGCTCAATCGAGTAGGCAAAACTTGATGCTGATTCCCCGAGCTCTGCTTTGGCGATCAACCGCACAATCATTGGTGGCCGGATACAAGCGCTCATAACCAGCCATTGCGGAACCCCGCCCGCCGCAGTCCGGTGACGACGTAGGGGCAAGCGCGCATCAATCGCCACAGAAAGTCCGATCGATAGTTTTCGCACATCAGCACTACCGGGCCCAAGTTGATCCCGAAATGATACGACGACGTCCAGCCAGCACCGGAATTATCCTCGCCGCCGTTTGGAAAACTCAGATTGAAACTGCACCTGAAACAATATTCACCAATAACTTGTGGATAAACGTCCTGGAAATTCTTCAGCGCAGGCAACACGATCTCCGGCGCAAACGGCAGCGACGCCACTACCGCCCACGGCGCAACAGTGCCATCGTCGGGGCCATACGGCGCACCTCGGGCAACATAGTCAAAAAAGGAGCGATCAATGCCATTGATTCGGCGCGATGTCCAGCCCGGCCCATCGCTAGCCGTCAACCCCCAGAAATTTTTGCCGTAGCCCGCAAAATCGAGCGGGTTTCGAATCGCATACTCTCGCTGTACGAAGGTTGCACGACGACTGTTTTCAAAATAGTCGATCTCATTTTCGCGCGCGACCGTATCCTGTATCCCGCGGAAGTCCACCCAAATGTGCGAATACTGGTGGACGAAGAGCGGACCGCCGTAAAAGAATTCGTAGCCATAAATGTTTTTCCACTCATAAGTCGAAGCCCAGGCGGCGTAACTTTCCAGTGGTAGTGGAAATGTCGGTGAGCCCAGCCCGAGAATGTATAACAGCATTGCTTCGTCGTAGCCCTCCCACCGGTAAGGCAGAAAGCCGCCCTCCGGGGTCCAGCCGTGAGTAACGGTTGCTCCAGCGTTGCACGCCCATCGCCAATCGACACGGCGATAGAGTACTTCGGCTAATGTCCGAATCTCGTGCTCACCTTCGTGATCGCGATCAAAAAACGTCGCTGCGGCAAGCATGCCCGCGATCAGGAAAGTGGTATCGATAGTTGACAACTCGCAGCCGCCTGCACGCTTGCCCGTTTCCATATCAAGAAAGTGAAAATAGAAACCCTTGTAGCCTGTCGCATCAACCGCCGTTCCTTGCGGACTGATCGAGAAAAACCGCATCACCTTCAGCACGCGCCAGGTCGCATCAGCGCGAGTCATCCAGCCGCGTTCGACACCCACCGGGTAGACCGCCAGCGCGAAGCCTACGGACGCAATGCTGGCGGGTGATCCGGCCTGCGATTTGTCGGCGACAAGTCCGGTAATGGGATTGGTCTCGTGAAGAAAATATTCGAAGCTGTGGCGTTGCAGTGCGTCCAGCCTTTCGCTAGCAGAGTTAGCCAACTGCGCATTGTGCGGCTGTTGAATCAAAGCGGACCCCTTTTCCTGGCGCCGGTTTAGACAGAAATTTATGTTTCTTTCACTTGCATGAACCCTGGCTCCTTGCCGCGTATCAGCAATACTGGGACTGTCGCCGCGCGGACGATTTGTTCAGCATCACTCCCCAACAGCACCCGCCCCACGCCGCGACGGCAGTGGGTGCCGAGCACGACCACATCGGCTCGCCATTCGACCACCTGCTCGCCCACAATTTCGCATAGGCAAGCCGCGAAGGTATCGAGCAAGACGGAGTCCACAGCAATGCCCTGTTGTTAGACTTGGAGCCGCGCTTTTTCAAATATCATTGCACCGGCCGCCCTCAAAGACGCAAGCATTTCTACGATCATATAGCCAGCTCCGTCAGCATTCATCAGATATGTCATTTCGTGAATTAGATGCAACAGTCGCACCCGTGCTCCCGTGAGCTTGGCCAGCTTGAGCGCTTCGCTGAGTCCCGCATTCGAGGTCGGACTGCTCTCTACCGGCACCAAAATTCGTTGACACATAAATATTTTCGCGTTTGCGTCCTAGGGCAAAACAATTTTTGTGGACTAATAAATTGGTTTTATCTAATACGTTTCCAAGTTACTTGTGTCGTTGTGTTCCGTCTGTGCGCCTCCGCACGCAGCGAATTTCATTGTCCGTACGGCGGCGCACAGACGGCTTTTGAAATAGGGCTAATGATTGCTTACCGTGCAGACTCGCTTCACGGTTAAAAACATTAACTAAGGAAATGACCATGAATGGCCACCATCGCGTAAACCCGCAAAAATCTGCTGTACCAGTACCAACTCCTAAAGGCGCACCAGCCCCCACGGCCAAGCCGGATCCCCACGCTGGGCACAATATGAGTAAACCAATGACACCGCCAAAGCCAGCTACCCCGGCGAAGGGTGTACACAAGAAGTAGATGCGGTCGCGGACGTCGTCGCGGATGCCGCGCATTGCAATTCATGTGTGTGGCGTCTAGCCGACGGCGCTGTGCAATGACGCATCAATTTGCCCTTGCAGCCATGCTACGTGTTCGTAGACGCAGCTCCAATACAGTCCGATGCCAAACCCGAACAATAGCTCCTCGGCCGGTAAACCCATTGGGCGCCAAGGCAGTAGCTCCGGGAGATTCCAAACGGCCTCGATGTAGCCGGGCCAGATCCAGCGCAGCCCAAGCAGAAATACGAAATACAGCGCGAGGAAAATCACGCCGCCCGACAAACTGTTGCGCAGCAAGTCAGGGCGACACAACACCGCAGCCAGCGCACCGGCGAACAATGCCAAAATAGCTGGGTAGATCGGGTTCCACGGCAAAAAAACCAGCAAAAAGAAAATCGGAAATGGGACAGCCAATGCCGCCAGATGCCAGCGATGTCTTCCCACTTGCCGCAAGGTGTGATCCATCACCGCATCCGGTAACGCGGTGAAAACGCGATAGCTCACAGCAGCGATGCCGCCGATCGCAAAACAAAAAATCAGACTCTCGAGATCGAATCCAGTGCGTTGCGCCAATTCAAATAACGTGGGTGGATTCCAGTACGCGGGTACAAAAAATGGTTCTGTCAGGCCGAAAGCAGCGGTCGCAAGACTTGCTCGAATCATCAGGCGTCGAACGGCGGGCGCGAAAATATAAAGAATCATCCATGGCAGCATGAATGTGCTGGCCCATAGCAGCCAGACGTACTTGAAATCAGTGGGCGCAGCGCTCATGAGTTAATCTGAATGGCTGGTTTGCCCTAGAGCATTAGTGGTTTATCGGGCAATTCATTCTGGTTCTTGTCTTGCGCGGGGAAATGTTCCACCAAATGCTGTGCAATCGCCTGGATGCCTTTGACTACGCCGTCTTTAAAATTCGCCTGTTTGAAGTCCACTTCCATCGCGCGGCATATTTTCTCCCAATCCTGTGAATTCACCTTTGCATGAACGCCGCGATCAGCAACAATTTCAACATTGCGGTCAGCGAGCAGCAAATATATCAGTACGCCATTGCTGTGTTCGGTATCCCAAACCCGCAATTGCGAAAAGACTTCTATGGCGCGTTCTCTTGCCGATTGGCCCTTAAACAGCGGGGTGCTGTGCAACGCGCCTTCAACCGCGAAACGAATTTCGCCGATGTGCGCAAACTCGCTGGCTTTGATTGCCTTCTCGATTGCATTCAAAGTTTGATGGGGGAACGCCCGATTTACCTGCCAGTGCGTGGCCGTTAGGTGCTTTGCGATGCGCTTGATGTCCATTGCTACCATCTCCCGGACGCGCCGCCGCCGCCAAAGCCGCCACCGCCTCCACTAAATCCGCCGCCGCCAAATCCACCAGCGCCGAAGCCTCCACGATGACCGCCGACACCGGGGCCAATCATCCCGCGCATCCCGCTGCCGAGCAGCGTGAAGAATAGCGCGATTACGCCAGCGGAAATCGCCATAAATGCAGTGCCAACAAAGAGCCAGGCCATCGCGGCCACCACGCCACCGGTCACGATCGAACCAGGAAATCTGCCAAGCACTGAGCGAAGCACCCCGCCGAATACAAGTGCAAGAATGAAAATGACCGGGATAAACTGCTGAACATTGGCACTGTCAATGCCGCGCTTTGCTGGGGGCACCGGCAAAGACTCACCATCGATCACACGAATGATTTGACCGACTCCCGCCGTAATGCCCCCGTACAAGTCACCGTCTGTAAAGCGCGGTGTAATGATCTCGCTGATGATGCGCTTGCTGGTTGCGTCATTAATTGCCCCTTCCAAGCCGTAACCAACTTCGATGCGCAGGGCACGGTCGTTCTTGGCCACAATGAGAACCGCGCCATCGTCCACTTTCTTGCGCCCAAGCTTCCACAGCTCGGCCACGCGCAAGGAATACTGCTCGATTGTTTCCGGTGCGGTGGTAGGAACAATTAGGAGCGCGAGCTGACTACCTTTGCGGGCTTCAAACGCTTGCAAAGTTTGTTCCAATGCGGCCGTTTGCTCGACGGTGAGTGTTGCAGTCTTATCGATGACACGTCCTGTCAAGGCAGGAACCAGGACCTCTGCGCCGGAGGCGAAAACCGGGAACAGCGCGATAGCAAAAAATGCGGCTTTTGCGAGATAGATTATCTTCATTTGGTCGGTGCCTTGTGTTGGGACTGGCCGGAGGCAAAGCCAAATTCCACTTTGGGTAATTTCGCGATCTCATTTTCGTTTTCTGCCTTGAAGTTTAGCTTCACTTTATAACCAAACGCCATCGCGGTGAGATTTGACGGGAGTAATCGGGTCGTCATGGTCTATTGCTCCTAGGTTCGTGTCGATGCCAAGCGCGGCAGTCGCGAGTCACAACGATCGGACGTGTTGCGACGAGGGAAATCATGCGGCACCGGTGACAGGTAACTCAGCAACGTCGGCCCACCAGGCAGGTCGACAAAGCAGCAGGATCAGCGTCAACAGCAGCGGCAGCGCGAGCCACGCGAAACTGAGCTGAGCCATGGCACCGAACAGCCAGCCACCAGCCAGTGAGCCGAGCGTCTGCCCGAGTCCCGCCGCCGTTGCCAGACTGCCCATGGTGGTACCGAGCCTGTGCGTCGCCGCGCCAGCGGCGAGAAATGCGATCACCGGAAGGATTAATCCCGTTCCTGCGGACGTGAGGCTGACGCCGATATACATCCACTCGTTTGATTGGTGCAGTGCCAGCATTGCCAATCCCGACATGGCAATCACCGAACCCGTAGCGATGATGATGCGGGCAGGAATCTTGTCCAGCAATGATGTAAAAAACAGCAGGGCGTTGACCGCCAGCATCACTAGGCTGCATTCCGCGAACATATAGGCGACTTGCTGGGTCGTGAGATTGGTGTGTTGCCCGCCTTGCAGCACAATGCCAAGTTCGAAGCCGGACAGAACAAACATGACCGCGATGCTGAGCCACCACAAGGACTCGATACCTGTACGGTCTCGCAATGCTTTTTCCGGCGTCTCAGTCTCCAACGCAATCTCGTGCGCGGGCAATGTCATTGCCAGACCCAGCATCATGGCTGCGCCTAAGACCGCGGACAACACGATAACGATGTGCGCTGAAAGGGGTGCCAACGCCGCACCCTTCGTGATCAAAGTCGCTAGACCGTCTGCGACCGTATTCAGTCCGGGGCCGAACAAGAACCCCAGCAGCGATGCCGCACCCAGCCAAGCAAAGCGCCGCGCACGCTGTGCCGACGGTGTGTGGGCGGAGATCAGCGCGGGCACCACCGGCACGACGGCGGCGACAAATACGCCGGCGGCGGCACGCAGCATGTAGATCGTCCACAAGCCGTCCATCGGCACGAGCAATAGCAGCAGGCTGGCGACGTAGCCGACCAAACCGACCATCAGGACGCGTGGCCGCCCGAGGTGATCGGAAATCCAGCCCCATATCGGTGCCGCGACCACCACGCCGAACGTGTAGGCTCCGCTCAGAAATCCCACATGCCGCGCGACTTCGCTTGCGCTCGATTCAGGCATCTGCTGCAACAGCCATGCGGGCAGCAAAGGCATCAATGCGCCATACCCGGCAGACACCACAAACACCGCGGCTGCCAGAAACACCAACTGGAGTGGTCGAAGATCGGTCGCTTCCGTCGCGACGTTTTTGCTTGCGCGCGCGGCTTCCAGCGCCCGCGAACGGGAGCCGCGTCGCACAAAATGGCGATCACGTCCAGAAATTAGCGGCTTGGTCATCGTTGCTGGTCGGGCGTGTACTGAC
>JAYVYF010000280.1:0-5562 GCA_043784585.1 Burkholderiales bacterium | reverse complement strand
CGATCCAGCAACACCGGCGAATCGTTCGAGACCTTAACCGCTTCGCGCATATAACGCTCGAGATCAGATTCGATATGAATGATTTCCATGGCCCGTCCGCCGAGCACATAGCTCGGACGCACCACCAGCGGATAGCCGATTTCGCGCGCTTTTATAATCGCCTCTTCATTGGTGCGGGCAGTACGATTCGGCGGCTGCAGTAAACCTAACTCGGTAATCAATTTTTGGAAACGTTCGCGATCTTCCGCCATGTCAATCGCGTCTGGCGTGGTGCCGATAATCGGCACGCCATTCGCTTCCAGCGCCCGCGCGAGTTTCAGCGGGGTCTGCCCACCGAATTGCACAATCACGCCAGCCGGCTTTTCTATCGCCACAATTTCGAGCACGTCTTCCAAAGTCAGCGGCTCGAAATACAAACGATCGGAGGTGTCGTAATCGGTCGAGACCGTTTCTGGATTGCAATTGACCATGATGGTTTCATAGCCATCTTCGCGAAGTGCCAACGCCGCATGCACACAGCAGTAATCAAATTCAATACCTTGACCAATCCGATTCGGGCCGCCACCCAGAATCATGATTTTTTTATTGTTGGTCGGATTCGATTCGCACTCTTCATCGTAGCTCGAATACATATAGGCGGTCGACGTTGAGAACTCTGCCGCACAAGTATCGACACGCTTGTATACCGGATGAATATTAAAAGAGTGCCGCCTGGCGCGGACTTCAGACTCTTTTTGCTTCAAAAGGTGCGCCAATCGGCGATCTGAGAAACCGCGACGCTTGAGGTCGCGCATCTCGGTTGCATCAATTTGATCAAGGGTTTTCTTCTCCGTCGCCAATTCAATGTCGACCAACTCTTTAATTTGCGCCAGAAACCACGGATCTATTTTGGTGTAGCCGTACACTTCTTCAAGCGACATGCCGATACCAAACGCATCGGCCACATACCAAAGCCGCTCGCCTCGCGGGTACGCCAACTCATCACCGATTTTTTCGGGGTCCACCGTTTTTAGATTGAAACCATCCACACCGGTTTCCAAACCGCGCAATGCTTTTTGCAAAGACTCTTGGAAGTTGCGACCAATCGCCATCACCTCGCCCACACTCTTCATTTGCGTGGTCAAACGATCATCGGCTTGCGGAAATTTTTCGAATGCGAACCGTGGAACTTTTGTCACCACATAATCAATCGACGGCTCAAATGAAGCTGGTGTGGCACCGCCGGTGATATCATTTTTTAACTCATCAAGGGTGTAGCCGACCGCTAATTTTGCCGCAACTTTTGCAATCGGAAAACCAGTGGCTTTCGATGCCAGCGCAGAAGAGCGCGACACTCGTGGATTCATTTCAATCACGACCATGCGGCCGTCCGCAGGATTGACCGCAAATTGCACATTCGAGCCGCCAGTTTCCACGCCGACTTCGCGCAGTACCGCGATGGATGCATTACGCATGATCTGGTATTCCTTGTCGGTCAGCGTTTGCGCCGGGGCTACCGTAATGGAATCGCCGGTATGCACGCCCATCGGATCAAGATTTTCAATCGAGCAAATAATGATGCAGTTGTCCGCTTTATCGCGTACCACTTCCATCTCAAACTCTTTCCAGCCGAGCAATGATTCTTCGATCAACAATTCTTTGGTCGGCGAGGCTTCCAAGCCGCGTTCGCAAATCTCGACAAATTCATCGCGGTTATAGGCAATGCCACCACCCGAACCGCCCATCGTAAAGCTTGGTCTGATAATGGCTGGGAAGCCAATCGCGGCCTGCACTTGCAGCGCTTCCTCCATCGAGTGCGCAATCATCGAGCGAGCCGAGGCGAGACCAATCTTGGTCATCGCTTGTTTGAATTTTTCACGATCTTCGGCTTTGTCAATCGCTTCGCGAGTGGCGCCGATCATCTCGACATCATATTTCGCCAACACGCCGTGCTTCGCTAAATCGAGCGCGCAATTCAGCGCTGTCTGGCCACCCATCGTCGGCAGCAACGCATCAGGCCGCTCTTTTTCGATAATCTGCGCCACCACTTTCCACGTGATTGGTTCGATGTAGGTCACATCGGCCATGTTCGGATCGGTCATGATCGTGGCCGGATTGGAATTGACCAAAATAACTTTATAGCCCTCATCACGCAACGCCTTGCACGCCTGCGCACCGGAGTAGTCGAACTCGCATGCTTGGCCGATAACAATCGGGCCCGCGCCGATGATGAGGATGGATTTTATGTCGGTACGTTTAGGCATGGCTTTACTTTAGTCTGTGTTCGTACTAAGAAACTTGCGCAACTTGAAGTCACAATTTGTGGCTTTAAGATTGGTGAATATTTCGGTGAAACCGAGTTTGCATTCTGGCTTGGTCAATTTGGCTTTATCGGTGGCGTTATCGTCCATCAATTACCGAATCGTGTGGAAAACAGCGGCAAATTGTTCATCGTATTCCGCTTCGAGTTTGGCGGCTTTGCGGGCTAACTCGCGGTTGGAATCGATCATGGTGCGCATTGGCACAAAAGCGCGCATGATTTCAATATTCACCGATACCGCGCGACCACTTCGAAGCGCGCTTGAAAGCATGGTCACGCCCTGCTCGGTAAATACGCTCGGTGCGTAACGCGTTCCGCCCCAACTTGAGGTCACAAATTGTGACTTCAAGATTGTAAATTCCTGATCCGTAGGGGAAAACATAAAGTCAGCTGGAAATCTGTCGGCATTTCGCTTAACGGCTTGCATTAAACCCTCGTTTCAACGCCGTACAGTTCGGCCAGATCTTGCGCGAACATCACACGCTGCCCGCGCACCGTAACAATCTTTGAGACCACTACATCGTAGGCGACCAGCGCTTGTTTAGCCGTCAATTTCTTGATGGGCTTGGTAGCGGCGTAATTTGCCGTGGACGCTCTCGCCACTACTTTTCTAACCACCACGGCTGGCTACCATCATCGCCACAAACTTATCAAACAAATAACCCACTTCATGCGGCCCGGGACTCGCTTCAGGGTGGCCTTGGAAACTGAACGCTTGCTTGTCACTACGTTCAATTCCTTGGCAAGTGCCGTCAAATAAAGATGTATGCGTGATCCGCAAATTCGCTGGCAGCGTCGATTCATCGAGTGCAAAGCCGTGATTTTGGCTGGTGATGTAGACTTTTTTTGTCGCCAAATCTTGAACCGGGTGATTTGCGCCGTGATGGCCAAATTTCATCTTCATGGTTTTGGCACCCGACGCGAGCCCCAGCAATTGATGACCCAAACAAATGCCAAAAACCGGAACATCTTTAGCGATGATTTCCTGAATCGCTTTAATCGCGTAGTCACAGGGCTCAGGATCGCCGGGGCCGTTAGAGAGAAATACACCGTCCGGCTTCAGGGCCAATGCTTCAGCACTTAATGCTTCGGCCGGCAGCACCGTTACCTTGCAACCGCGATCTGCGAGCATGCGCAAAATATTGTGCTTTACACCGTAGTCAAATGCGACGACATGAAATTTCGTATTGTCAATTGCCTTGAAGCCCACCTCCAGCGCCCATGTCGAGGCATTCCAGTCGTACGGTTTTGTTGCGGATACAACCCGCGCCAGATCGAGACCGGACATATTGGGTGCCGCTATTGCCAGAGCATGTGCATTTTTGATCGCCGCATCATCATGCAAGCCGACCAAAATACAACCATTTTGCGCGCCCTTTTCGCGGATCATTCTGGTGAGGCGGCGAGTATCAATATCGGCAATCGCGACCACACTATTTCGCTGCAAATATTCCGGCAGCGTTTCGGTCATGCGCCAATTCGATGCGAGCGTGGGCAAATCACGAATAATCAAGCCAGCGGCGTAGGTTTTATTCGATTCTGCGTCTTCGGGGTTGGTGCCGGTATTACCGATGTGCGGGTAGGTCAACGTGACCATTTGCCCCATGTATGAGGGGTCGGTCAGAATTTCTTGGTAGCCGGTCATGGCGGTGTTGAACACCACTTCACCAACGGCGTGTCCCGATGCCCCGATGGAAATGCCCTTAAATACCGAGCCGTCTGCAAGAACCAACAAGGCGGGAAATGAATTCGGCTTCAACAAGGGCAGCTCCACGAAAAACTTGGGGGAAATCGCGGGCATAAAAAAAGGGAAAGGCCGTGGGCTTCTGGCTGAAGCCCGGCTCTTTCCCGCGTTTTTGTTGCTTCGCGATTAAGAAAGAAGTGTACCCGAATGCGGTCTAAAGCGCAATTTCCTTGGCGTGCTAAGGGCTTTCGGCACCGCTCATCTAAGTCCTAAAACCTCACGCATATCAAACAAGCCGACTTTTTTGCCGGCTAAAAATTGTGCCGCGCGCATCGCACCCTGTGCATACGTCGCGCGTGAAGACGATTTATGCGTAATTTCAATGCGTTCGCCCGGCCCTGCAAAAAATACCGTGTGGTCGCCAATGATGTCTCCCGCCCGCACCACTGAAAAACCGATGCTGCCGCGCTCGCGTGGGGCCGAGATACCATTTCGATCATAGGTCGCGACATCCGCCAGCAATTGGCCGCGAGCCTTGGCAGCAACTTCTCCCAGCGCGAGCGCGGTGCCGGATGGCGCGTCCACCTTCATTTTATGATGCGCTTCAAATACCTCGATATCGTAATCAAGCCCCAGCGCTTTGGCAGCTGCTTCGACCAGTTGCAGGCTGACATTGACGCCAATGCTCATATTGGGCGCCAATACGATCGCAATATCTCGCGCAAAACCTTCGATTTGCTGCATCTGTGCAGAACTAAATCCGGTCGTTCCAATGACGGCTTTGATGCCATGCTTTTTGCAAATCACTAAATAATTGAGGGTAACCTCTGGCCTCGTAAAATCTATCAGCACATCTGCATTGGATAAGACTGTATCGATATCACCATCGCCGCTGTGGCGGCTGAGAGTCGCCACCAACTGTACGCCAGATATTTCCTCAGCAGCCGCAACCAGCGTCTTTCCCATGCGCCCACCAGCGCCTGCTATGACTAACTTCAGCATGGCGCAGGAGCCTTAAGATTTTGGAGGAGGCGTGGGCGCGCCTGGCGGCAATGTGTTCGGCACTACACGCTTTTCGCCGCCACCGGTCAAGATCTCAATAGGCGACGCCTCGCCTTCGATTTTGGAAACCCCATCACTGACAAATAAAATTGTTACTTTAAATTTTTGGACGTCGCGGCCAAACGGACCCAATTTGGTACCTCGATCATCGCTAAATATGTAATCCCAGCGGTTGCCATTAAAAACATCCTGTAGCAACGGCGTGCCAAGGATGTTTTTCACATCCACTTTGTTCATGCCAGTTTTGACTTTCGATAGCTGCTCTTGCGTGACCAGATTGCCTTGCTGGATGTCGATCTTGTGCACGCCGTAACCTGCACAGGCAGATACGCCGCAAACCAGTATTGAGGCAGATAAAAATTTGAACGCCTGTGTTGAGACCAAACCCATGGCTGCTTCCCCATAAAATGAACAATAATTATACCTGACACCATGGAATGGAGGCAGCCGGAGGAGTGGCAACAAAGTACACCACGGAAATCATGCGATCATCCTCAAAAGGGCTATGATTAGCAAA
>JAYVYF010000279.1:0-2477 GCA_043784585.1 Burkholderiales bacterium | reverse complement strand
AATACCATTCCAGCGGATTGCCCGCTTCGATCAGGCCTGATTCGAGCGTTTCGCCGGAGATGTTGGGGAGGGGTTGCGTGGGCATGTTTCTATCGGCGGAAAGGATTAGGCAATAGGATCGGCCGGGCGTTTCGATGGAGACCACCGTTCGGTGGTTGAGCGGGTTCGGCTGAAAATGCGCATGGATAATAGAGTTTTGTTTTGGTGAAATGACTTTGGGCCATCCCGTAAGCGAGGCGCATTGCACCGGATGTTTATGTGCAACGAACGCCCCAGAATATGCTTCGTTGCTTCCCGGCTACATCTTTTGCATTTCATAAACGATCATGAAGCGCCAATACCTGCGTGGTGCTCAAAACAAAAACGCCCAAACCCGAGCCCATACTAGATTTGGCCATTCCAGCCTTACATATTTAAAGCCCGTTTATCCACCGCCAATGCCGCTTCCCGCACCACTTCCGATAACGTCGGATGTCCGTGCACAATTCTGGCGATATCTTCCGATGCCGCCTTGAATTCCATTGCGGTCACTAGCTCTTGAATCAATTCAGACGCATGGGCATGAATGATGTGGGCCCCCAGGATGCGGTCGGTTTTGGCATCGGCAATAATTTTGACAAACCCACCGGGCTCACCCATGCCAAGCGCTCGCCCGTTGGCGGCGAATGGGAATTGGCCTGATTTGGTTTCAATGCCTTCGGCTTTTAGCTGCTGCTCGTTTTTTCCCACCCAGGCGACTTCGGGCGAGGTGTAGATAATCCACGGAATCGTATTGAAATCGATATGCGGCTTTTGTCCCGCAATCATTTCAGCAACGGCGACACCTTCGTCTTCCGCCTTGTGTGCCAGCATCGGACCGCGCACCACATCGCCAATCGCATATACATTCGGCAGATTGGTTTTGCAGTGATCGTCGACTTCAATCAAACCACGGTCGGTCATTTTCAAGCCGACTGCATCGCCGCCTAAAATATCGGTATTCGCCACGCGCCCGACCGAAATAATCAATTTGTCGCACTCGAGCTTTTGCGCCAGGTTCTGCTCGTCGGTATATTCAACGGTGATGCTGGTTTTTTTCACGCTCACTTTGCCGATCTTCACACCGAGCTTGATATTCATACCCTGCTCTTTGGTGAATGATTTCCAGGCTTCTTTCTGGATTGATTCATCCGTCACGGCGAGAAACGACGGCATCGCTTCCAGTAGCGTCACGTCGGCACCCAAACGCCGCCACACGCTGCCCAGCTCCAGCCCCACCACACCGGCTCCAATCACACCGAGGCGCTTGGGCACGGCAGAAAACATCAGTGCACCTTCGTTGTCACACACGTTTACGTTGTCAACGGGAATGCCCGGCAAATGCCGCGCCTTGGAGCCGGTCGCGATAATGACGTGCTTGGCGTCGATCAACTCTTTAACATCGCCGTTCGCGACTTCAAGCGTGTAAACATCGCCACCTGCCATGAATTTTCCGAACCCTTTTAACCACGTAATTTTATTTTTGCGAAACAGGAATTCGACGCCTTTTGTCATCTTGCCGACGATGGCGTCTTTACGATTTTGCATCTTCAACACGTCCATTCTCACGCCGCCGGTGGAGATGCCGTGATCTCCAAATTTATGTTCAATTTTTTCAAAATTTTCTGAGGATTCCAGCAATGCCTTCGACGGAATGCAGCCGACGTTCAGGCAGGTGCCGCCAAGCATCATTTCGCCCTTGGGGTTTTTCCAGCCTTCGATACAGGCCACGCTAAACCCAAGCTGCGCAGCGCGAATCGAAGCGATATAGCCGCCGGGGCCCGCACCAATGATAACAACGTCGAATTGCTTATTCATGACTGAAACCCTGTATCAAAATGAAGCTGCTTACGATAGCCAGACCCGGGAAACGTGAACCCCCAGCGCAGCGCAAAATCCAGCAATAAAAGGCGATGTGCCCGAGATAATAAATGGCGGTTGCTTAATCAATTGCGAGAGCCAGAGGGTTAGCGCCACAGCGGTACCCACACCGACGGGAACAGCAATAGTTTGTGGAATAAAGTGACCCAGAAATTTTGCAAAAAACACCGTTAAAAAACCTGTCAGCAATGCACCAAAAATAAAAAAGAAAATTTGCTTGAGCCATTGCTGCGGCCTTAGTTTTGATTTCGCCATTTAAATGTTTTGTTTGATGCCAATTTTTCGTGGCCCGGAGTGAGCACCGCGACTTCCAAGAAATGATTTGCATGCGTTAAATTCCCGGGATACCCCCGGCTTAAAACATCCCGGTTGCCTCCGGGCTACGGCATTCAGATTTAAATATCCAACAACAATCTTGCCGGATCTTCCAGCGCTTCTTTCATCGCGACCAGCGCCAGCACGGCTTCGCGACCATCAATGATGCGATGGTCGTAGCTCATGGCGAGGTAATTCATCGGGCGAATTACGATTTGGCCGTTCTCGACGACTGCACGATCCTTCGTTGCATGTACGCCCAG
>JAYVYF010000278.1:0-10388 GCA_043784585.1 Burkholderiales bacterium | reverse complement strand
CCTGCACACAGCACTTGATGTGTCCAATGCAGCCCTCGCCGAAAGCCAAGCATTGGAAGCCGCGTCGGCGCATAAGGCATTGCATGACGAGACGACTGGGCTGCCTAATTTGACACTGTTCAACGACCGATTAGGGATCGCATTGAGGCAGGCGGAGCGGCACCAGCGATCATTTGCGGTGATGTTTATTGACCTCGACAAATTTAAACAGATCAACGACACACACGGCCATGATGTTGGTGACAGCGTGCTCTGTGTGATCGCGCAGCGGCTTCAGGCGCTGGTTCGCGGCGGCGATACGGTCGCACGTCGTAGCGGTGATGAATTTTTGTTTTTGATGCTCGACATTAAAGATGCCACCAGCGTCATCAACCTTGCCATCAAAATAAATACCAATTTGGCGCTCGCCTACACCATCAGCGATGAAACACTTTTTTTGTCCGCCAGCATTGGAATTGCCATTTATCCGGCGCATGGAACATCGGCTACGGATATGCTTAAAAATGCAGATACTGCCATGTATGTTGCCAAGCAAAGCCCAAACGGTTATGCGCTTTATGAATTGACATGAAATAAAATTTTCAGGATAAAAACGCCATATTAGGTGCGGCTTTGCAAGGCTTTTCTCCTGAAACGCCGCGTCATAGCTAGCGTTTCTATTTCTGGTGTTAGTAATGAAGGTCTAGTGCCACTTGATACGATCTCGTTCGACCTACGGCAGAAGTGCGTAATGAAGTAAATCGCGACCGTGGTCTTGGGTAAAATGCCATACGCCGCTCAGCAGCAGGGTTAGGCTTAACAATACGAACAGTTGCTTCGGCTTGACGTCCTCGTCGGTACGGTAATGGTAGGCCACCGCCAGTGCACCAATCCACGCCAACCCGAAACTCATTCCAGCAATTACATCGGAGGCCCAGTGTGCGCCAAGATATAGGCGTGACAATGCGATGAGTGCAATCAAAATAGCGGCTGATACGGCAATCAAATTTCTTATCGCTGCGCGTTGTTTACGGCAGATTAAAAACGCAA
This sequence comes from Burkholderiales bacterium, assembly GCA_043784585.1. Lineage (GTDB taxonomy): Bacteria > Pseudomonadota > Gammaproteobacteria > Burkholderiales > Usitatibacteraceae > UKL13-2. The sequence continues at coordinate 9,359 of JAYVYF010000278.1, read as the reverse complement.
GAAACCCGTACACCACTACGCTCATCGTCGCGTGGCTACTGGGAAAGGAAAAACTCTCCACGCCGTCATAGACCAGGGTCGACAATGGCCGGGGCCGATGTAGCGTGAATTTCAGCACTTTGACGAGGATTTCCGCCAACCCGATCACAGCTAGCCAATATAGGCTAGTCTGCCACAGCCGGTGCCAGACAAACCACGCGAGGGCTGCCAAAATGATCGGCAATATCACCGGAACGTCGCCTATCTCTGTCATCGCGACCATCACGCCATCCATCGGCGGGGTCCGCAGTTTCTGTAGGGTGTCATGCACCATAACATCGACGTCAACCAAAGGGTCGTGCGCGACCACATCCTCCAAAACGCCCAAGAACAGCCATGCGCTGCCCAGAATCAGCAGGGCTGCCATCAGCGGAAATAGAAATCCGTGATGGCTGGGGTCAAGCAGCCGCACCACCAAGTTTTTTTTGAATGGAGGAAAGCGAGGCTGGTGCAAGATCGGCCCCGACTGATTGGCAGATATTGCGATCCGCCGCATCACAATACCCGCGGCTAAGGCAGTTACGGCGATGAGCAGCCAAACCGCAAGCGGCAGCGATGTCAGGGCAAAGAAGGCGCTTAGCCAGGGCACCGACAAGACGGTAGCAAAGGCCATGGCCATTGCGGCAATCAGCAGATGGCGCCGTGGGTTAAGCGGACGCGCCAAGATTGTCAGCACACACAGTGTCACGGCGAACAAGATGATAGCGGCAGCGGTACGGGCCTGTTCCAAACCAATCCCCATGTACGCAACCGTGATCGAATAGACAGCAAACGTACCCACGGTCACCAGTACGCCGGCGGGTACGGCGAAGCGCAGCGCACGCTCGACAAAACCTGATCGCACCCGGTCTACGCTTGGTTCCAGCGACAGAAAGAATGCCGGAATGCCGATCGTCAGCGCGCCTACCAGCGTCAGGTGCCGAGGCAACAATGGAAAAGCCATGTCTGCCACACCGACGGCGAAAGCCAGCAGCATCGCGTAGATAGATTTGGTGACAAACAAATTGGCCAAGCGCTCGACATTCCCGATCACGCGCCGGCCTTCGTCAACTACCGCAGGTAGGGTGGCGAACTGATTGTCCAAAAGCACCAGTTGCGCAACCGCTCGCGCTGCACCACTGCCCTCGCCCATCGCAATACCGATGTTCGCCTGTTTCAAGCCAAGGATGTCATTCACGCCATCGCCCACCATAGCAACGACGTGGCCGCGCGCCTGCAAAGCCGCGACCATGGACTGCTTCTGCTGGGGCGAGACGCGGCCAAACACCGAGGAGGCTTCCATGACGGCTACCAAATCTGCCGCCGCCGTTGGCAACTCGCGTGCGTCGACCGCAGGCGCGGCAACCGCCAGCCCAACTTGCCTGGCCACCCCGGCGACCGTGGTGGGATGATCCCCTGACATGATTTTCACCACCAAGCCTTGTGCCGCAAAGTAACGCAGAGTCTCCGCTGCATCGGCGCGGATGCGCTCCATCAGCAACACTAAGGCGACGGGTGTCAAATCTTGCGGTAGTTTGTTGTCTGCCAGCGTACTGCTCGCCTCGGCTTTGGCATAAGCTAAAAGCAGAACCCGGTATCCGCCACCGGTATAAGCAGTAATTTTCGATTGCACACTGTCATCAACCAGCACATTCGCCAGCACCAATTCGGGTGCACCAAGCACCCAAGTACCCAATGCCCCGAACGAGGCGCCAGACCATTTCCGTGCGGACGAGAAAGGCACTGAACTTGAAGCAATCCATCCCGGTGGCGACGGATAGGCGGAGGCAATAGCGAGCAGCGTGGCGTTGGGCGTCGAGTCCGTAGCAGCCAGTGCGCCCAAGGCATGTGCTGTATCGGGATGCGTTGTTAGCGGCTCTATCCGGTCCACCTTGGGCTCATGTTGTGTGAGCGTGCCGGTCTTATCAAGGCAGACCACGTCAACGCGTGCCAGCGTCTCGATCGCCGACAGTTCCTGCACCAGCGCACGGCGCTGTCCAAGGCGTATCGCGCCCATGGCCATGGCAACACTGGTCAATAACACAAGCCCCTCGGGCACCATGCCCACCACGCCTGCGCTGGAAAAAAGTAGTGCTTCGGCGAGCGGTGCCTGCATCAAAAGCTGGCTCAGAAGCAAAAGTCCTGAGACCGGCACAATCGCCCAGCCGATGTAGCGCAAAATCTGGTCGATACCGATGCGTAGTTCCGAGCTCGCCGGAGTGAAGCGTTTTGCCTCGGCTGCCAAGCGGTGGGCGTAGGCCGAAGCGCCGACCTTGGTGGCCCGATAACAGCCGCTGCCGGCGACTGCAAAGCTCCCCGACAGCATCTGCTCGCCCGGCAATTTGGTCACCGGCTCGGCCTCACCGCTCAACAATGACTCGTCGATTTCCAAGCCACAGGCTGTGACGACTACGCCATCCACCACTACTTGGTCGCCCGGCGCAATATCGAGCAAGTCATCGAGCACGATGTCCAAGGCTGCGATCAGTACAGTCTGTCCAGCGCGAATCACGCGCGCTTTAACTTGGCCCAGCAGCGCAAGACGATTAAGCGTGCGCTTGGCCCGCAACTCCTGGAGGATACCGATAAGGGAATTGGCCACCAGCACACCGCCGAACAACGCATCCTGCCATGGCCCGACGACGAGAACGATTGCCCATAATGATCCCAGCAGCGCGTTGAACCGGGTGAACACATTGACGCGAATGATCTGCCAGAATGGCCGGCTGTCGTGCTGCGCTGCGCGATTGACTTGACCGCTTTGCAGCCGTTCGTTTACCTCGGCTTGGCTTAGACCGCAAGGTTGCATGGTCATCGAGGTCGCCCTTTATGGTGTTCGCTCAATGTCAGTCGAGATATCCGTAAACGACAAGCTGTCATGTGCATCAAACTATTATTTGTTAACCCGCGCTTCAGGCGGACCAATTTGCTTCGCGCTGCGTGCTGTGAAGTAGCCAAAGCCATCCCGATACCAGCTGAAAATAGCAGTGCTAAGACCATGATGGTGCGATCAAACGCATACAGACCATGTGTCACGTTGGCAACGCCATAAAACGCTGCGGTGGCGATAACTGCACCGATCAAGCCGCAATCGCTGATCTCATGGTTTTAGTTGCAGGATGATTAGATAATTTAAAAACTAGTTTTACATTACGAGTCATGCGCATCTGTTCGCTAGCGCGCTTTGATGGCGCTGATGTTCGATAAAAAGAGCCTCGACAGCCCTGCCGCACCATGCAAAGTTTGCGCAGTCTGCCGTGCATCAAATTAATGATGAATCTTAAATCGGAGACTATTCATTGCGAACTTGTATTGGCTCTTTGGCGCGATCAACGCTAGGTTGTGGTCAAGCTAATTAAGACACAGCGCTGGGTTTTTTGCTGCCATGTTCCGCTCAAAGACGGCGGGCGCCAGATCGCCCAACACGCACAACACGCACAACACGCAATCCAATCGGTGCAGTTGTAGAAGCCGACGATGCAATCGGTGACATCTTTTTTTGCGTCGGCTTATTGGGCATAGGTGCGCTGCCAAGGCGCTGATCAACCGTCGACAGCCATAGTTTCGCCGGCTGGGAATAAACGCTCCCTTCAGATGCACGCCGACCTCGAATAAAAGCGGTTTGGCGAGACCGGACTGGGTACAGTACTTGCCGGCCCCTCTCACCGCCAGAATGCGGCAACTTTGCCGGACGAAAATGGCCTTCTTTTGCCATCGTTCAATGACCTGATAGCTCATTTATTTCCTGGGCAAAGGAGGCCGATGCATTTTTTATTGTCACATCGATACGCCGTTGGCGATTCTTTTGTTCGATCAGGCGAATACGCTGCTGGTCTGCCGTCAATAGATTGGGAATGCTTGGTTGGCCGTTTTGCTCGGCTTCATATTGCTTGAACCTGCGGCAAATCACGGGTTTTCCGATATCCATGCTGTGGTTAACCTAAGCCATCGTCAGCTCTTGTTGTTTGATCATCCGAACTACTTTCCGCTTCGGCCTTGTGTCGAACTGTCGGCGTTGCTTTGTTATTTATTTTTTCTCTGGCGGTGGAGTTTTTACTGATCGAGGTGTTCTGGACAAATTAGACCACCGCCGCATCTCCGCTGGTAATTAGTCGGCTATTCATATGAGTCTGTCAGCGCGTCGTAAGCGCCACGACGCGCCGCCTGATTGCAGCGCGCCCGATGCAACAGCGCTTGCTGTGCAGCAACCACGTTGGCAACTTCACCGTGCCAAATTTCCATCGCCGGTTGTTGAATCGCGCGGGCGAATGAAAAAGCAAGCGGCCACGGTAGCTGCGACTTGAATCGCACATTCATTGCATTTAATCGCGCGGAAGCCTTGGTGCCTTCTTGTCCGCCAGATAAGAAAGCAATGCCCGGCACGGCAGCAGGTACCGCTCTCAATAGGGACGACACGGTCGCGTCTGCGATCTCAGCGTCACTGAATGGGTGTTGATACATCAAACCCGATAGAACCATGTTGGGTTTTAACAGCATTCCCTCAAGCGCTACGCCCTGCACATGCAATTGGTTGAAGACCGTGTGCAAGACGTCTTCAGTGACCTTGCCACACTGCGCCAACGAGTGATTGCCGTCCATCAGCACTTCCGGCTCGATGATGGGCACCAGCATCGCCTCCTGGCACAGAGCGGCGTAGCGAGCCAATGCATGCGCGTTCGCCTCAATACAGGCGCGCCTCGGAATGTTGTCGGCGATTGTAATCACGGCGCGCCATTTAGCAAATCGCGCGCCCATGCGGGCGTACTCGGTCAAGCGCTCGCGCAAGCCATCGAGCCCTTCGGTAATTTTTTCACCGGCACTTCCCGCCAGATCCTTTGCCCCTGTATCCACTTTGATGCCGGGAATAATGCCCGCCTCAATGAGTGCGATGGCAAAAGGCGTTCCTGTGTGGGTAGATTGGCGGATTGTCTCATCGAATAAAATCGCGCCGCTGATGGCATCGCCAAGCGTTGGCGTTGTCACCATTAGCTCGCGCCAATTGCGCCGCATTTCTTCAGTTTGTGCAATCCCCAGCTTCGCGAAACGCTTATTGCACGTCGCGTTGCTTTCATCAATCGCCAGCAACCCCTTGTCGCCTGCCATCAACGCCTGCGCGGTCAGCACCAGAGCTTGCGCGGTCATTTCAAATCGCCCCATTTCCAGTTGCAAATTTCAGGCTTATTCTCACCCTGCTTGAAGATGTAGGATCGGCGTTCGATGAGCCGCTCTTCAGGTTGTCGTTTGAGATACAGACCTTTGTTGCTGGTCACCGGCAACCGATCAATGACGTCAATCACCCGCTGAAAGCGGTCAATTTCGTTCAATACCGTCGTGTCAGAAGGCGTGGTGATGGTGCCCTCCACCTCATAGGCACGCACCTGAAGATTGTAGTGATTGGTGCGGCGATAGGCGAGCTGGTAGATGAAACGCGGATAGCCTTGGAAGGCAAAAATGATCGGCTTGTCTTTCGTAAATATTTTGTCGAACGCCATGTCGGTCAAGCCATGCGGATGCTCGGTGTGTGGCTGAAATTTCATCAAGTCCACGACATTCACGACACGGTTTTTTAGGTCGGACAAGTGCGTGCGCAAAGTGGAAACAACGGCGAGTGTTCCCAGCGTTGGCACATCGCCGCAGCACGCCATCACCACATCAGGAGCGTCCGCCCCTTCGTTGCCCGCCCAATCCCGAATACCGATGCCCGCAGCACAGTGTTTGGTCGCCGCATCGATGGTCAGCCATTGCGGCACAGGGTGTTTCCCGCTGACCACAACATTCACATAGTTGCGGCTCCTCAGACAGTGTTCCATCACCGACAACAGACAATTCGCGTCGGGTGGCAGATAGACGCGCACCACCTCGGCTTTTTTGTTGCCGACGACATCAATGAAGCCGGGTCTTGATGCGTAAAGCCATTGCGATCCTGCCGCCAGACATGCGAGGCAAGCAGGTAATCAAGCGAGGCAATGGGGCGACGCCACGGAATTTTGCGTGTGACTTTGAGCCACTTGGCGTGCTGATTAAACATCGAGTTGATGATGTGAACAAATGCTTCATAGCAATTACAAATCCCGTGCTGGCCCGTTGGCGCGAGCAGCTCATCGCTCGGCAACGTCGCCGCATCCCATTGGCGCTGAGTAACTTCAAACAATGCTTCCAGACCATTCAATAGCGTCTCGTCCGGGCCAAATACGCGGAAATTACGTTGCGCATCATTTAGCTTGGCGACATCGCGCAAAAATTTTTCGAGCACATGCGTGTCGCCGATTGTGCGTACGCCGGGTTTGGGCACATCGACCGCATAATCGCAGTAATCGGGCATCCGCAAGTCGCGCCACGACGCACCACTGTTTGCATGCAGATTCGCCCCCAAGCGCCGATGACCCTTCGGTGCAAGTGCAGCGAGTTCCGCCATCAATTGGCCATTCGCATCAAACAATTCATCCTCCCGATAACGCTTAAGCCAATGTTCAAGAAATTCGAGATGGCCGGGGTGTGTTGTTCGATCAGTGATCGGCACCTGATGGGCGCGGAAGGTGCCATCAATTTGTTTGCCATCAACAACTTTCGGCCCAGTCCAGCCCTTGGGCGATTTCAGTACGGTCATCGGCCAGCGTGGACGAGCTTTGTGGTGGTCACTGTTGTTATGAACTCGCGAGTGCTGTTGATGCTTCGTGATCTGCTCAATCGCCTCGTGCATCATTGCCGGATCGTCGCTTTTGAAAAAGTATGGCGTCCATCCGTAGCCACGCAACAGCTGTTCAAGCTCTTCATGACTGATGCGCGCAAGTACCGTGGGGTTGGCGATTTTGTAGCCGTTCAAGCGCAAGATCGGCAGCACGACACCATCGGTGGTGGGATCAAGAAATTTGTTGGAGTGCCATGCTGTCGCCAGTGGCCCAGTCGCGGCCTTACCATCACCGATCACACAAGCGACGACGAGATCAGGCTTGTCAAATACCTCACCAGAGGCGTGACTTAATGAATAACCCAGCTCACCACCTTCGTGAATCAAGCCCGGACATTCAGGCGATGCGTGGCTGGGAATGCCGCCGGGATATGAAAACTGTAAGAACAATTTTTGCAGACCCGCCGTATCCTGGCTGATATTTGGATAGACCTCGCTATAGATGCTTTCTAGATAGGTGTTGGCGACCGCCGCCGGGCCGCCGTGACCGGGGCCGCACACATAAATCATGTCGAGATCATATTGCTTGATGATGCGATTCAAATGCACGTAGATAAAATTCTGGCCCGGCGTGTTGCTCCAATGCCCAAGCAACATGCGCTTCACATCTACAAGGGATAACGGACTCTTCAGGAGCGGGCTCTCGCATAGGTACATTTGCCCGACGGATAAATAATTTGCCGCCCGCCAGTAGGCATCCATGTTTTTCAGCAATGCAGGCGTCAGTGCGGGTGGCTTGGACGGTGCGGAAGTTGCACCAATGACCGTTGCGGTTGGCGTAAGGGTATTGGCATTTGTGCTCATAGCTGCTCAATTGGATATCGGAAGGACCACCGTTCAAGGTAAGGATGATCGGGGCGGTTGGTTTCATATTGGGATTGATGTGTTGCCCGTGCCGAATACAAAGAGCCAGCAACAAAGTATAAGTCTCGCCTCGGCATCGTGGGTTGTCGGTGCGCCAGCGTACAGAAGCGTGGTCACTGCGCGCGTAATCTGAAGGATCATCGGGAGAACACAATGCAACTTGGCATGATCGGTTTGGGACGCATGGGCGCCAGCATGGTGCGGCGATTGTTGAAGAAGGGCCACCAATGTGTTGCCTACAGCAGACAACCTGCGGTGGTGGCGAGCTTGGTCAGCGAAGGTGCGTTGGGGGCGGCCTCGATTGGGGAGCTGGTGGCGAAAATGACCAGTCCACGAGCAATCTGGATCATGGTGCCCGCCGCTGCTGTCAATAGCGTGTTGCGGGAATTGATGGATCACATCAGCCCTGGCGACATCATCATCGACGGTGGCAACTCCTACTACCGGGATGATATTTTGCGTGCGGAAGGTCTAACGGCGTCGGGCCACCACTATGTCGATGTCGGTACCAGTGGCGGGGTGGCAGGCGCGGATCGGGGCTATTGCCTGATGATCGGTGGTGAAGCGAAAATCGTCGATCACTTGAAACCGATTTTTGAAGCATTGGCACCCGGTATTGGGACGCTCGCACGCACACCCGGTCGCAACGGCACGATTGCGGATGCTGAGCAGGGCTTTTTGCATTGCGGCTCACATGGTGCCGGTCACTTTGTCAAGATGATTCACAACGGCATCGAGTACGGCATAATGGCGGCCTACGCCGAGGGCTTGAATATTTTACGTCACGCCAATATCGGCAAGCTTGCGAGCGGAAATGCCCACGAACTCGGCCACGAGCAAGGGCCAGAACATATTGGCGATGCCGAGACCACGCCACTTCGCAACCCCGAATTCTACCGCTATCAAATGGACTTGCCTGAAATCGCCGAGGTCTGGCGTCGCGGTAGCGTGATTAGCTCATGGCTACTGGACTTAACCGCCACCGCGCTGCAAAAAGACCCGCATCTCGCGGGCTTTGAAGGCCGCGTATCCGATTCTGGCGAGGGCCGCTGGACCTTGATTGCCGCTATTGAGGAAGCAGTGCCCACCCCCGTTCTCAGCGCCGCACTGCATGAGCGATTCACGTCGCGCGGTGAAGCAGGATTTGCCAACCAAGTGCTGTCGGCAATGCGCCACGAATTCGGTGGTCACGTTGAAAAGTCTGCTGACGGCGCTGCTAAATCCGAGAGACCCGCGTGAGCAAAGACGTAGTGTTTTTGCTAGACGTTGACAACACGCTTCTCGATGGCGACCAACTGGTGGCTGATCTTAAGCGTTGCGTGGTGCGAGAAATCGGTGCGGCCTGTGCGACCCGCTATTGGGCGATCTTTAACGAAATGCGCAATCAGTTCGGTTACGTAGATTATCTTGGTGCGTTGCAACGCTACCGTATCGAGGTGGGCATTCGCCGCGATGCGCAAAGTCTTGATTCGCAGCCTATCGCCAGGATTGCTAGTTTTCTGATCGATTATCCCTTCGCCGAACGTTTGTATGATCGCGCATTTGAAGTCATTCGACACCTCGCAAAATTCGGCAAGACAGTCATCCTGACCGATGGCGACGTGGTGCTTCAGCCGCGCAAGATTCAGCGTGCGGGCTTATGGGATGCGGTAGGTGGCCGGGTGCTGATTTACGTTCACAAAGAAAACATGCTGGACGAGGTAGAGCAACACTATCGCGCTGATCATTACGTGATGATTGATGACAAGCCCGGCATCCTTGCGGCTGTGAAAGAAAATTGGCAGGCGCG
>JAYVYF010000277.1:0-6296 GCA_043784585.1 Burkholderiales bacterium | reverse complement strand
CGTTGGGTCATTGGCCTGTTTGTTCTCGCCGGACTGGCAAGCTTTGCTGTCGCCTATTGGGGTGCAACAAATAGACCGGATGCGACTTTCTATTTATTGCCAACCCGCGGTTGGGAGCTGCTTGTCGGTGCAACGATTGCGCTTGTCTACCAACAGTATCGGGATCGCTCAGCAAAATGGGCGGCGGGCCAATCGATAAATCAGGTGCTGAGTTTTTTGGGTGTCGCACTCATTGGATATGCCGTATTCCGGTTTGATGGCAACATTCCGTTTCCTGGGCCATATGCGTTGGTGCCGACGCTGGGCGCCGCGCTCATCATTCTGGCTTCCAGTCCAGAGGTGGTTATAGGCCGAGTGCTATCGCATCCCTGGATCGTGAAAGTTGGTTTGATTAGTTACAGTGCATACCTCTGGCATCAGCCACTCTTCGCGTTTGCGCGCCTGCGTAGCGTAACGGAGCCTTCAGAGGTGGTGTTTTTGTGTCTTGCGATTAGCTCTATTGTCTTGGCATATTTTAGTTGGCGTTACGTCGAGCGCCCGTTTAGAGACGCCCAGCGCATAACGCGAAAAGGAGTTCTGGTGTTCGTGTTGTTAGCAAGCGCATTTATGATCGCCGTTGCGATCGCGGGCATTTATACAAAGGGCTTTACAAAACGGTTCCCGCGGGAGTTTGTGGAGTTGGCAGTTTCTCCATCAGATCGTGGTGCGTATGTGGTTGCGCGTCACACTGAGTTGCGCAAAGCGCTAGGTTTTAGCAATGCTGGCAAAAAGAAGTTGGCCGTTATTGGTGACAGCTACTCTGAAGATTTCGTCAATATGATTGGTGAAACGGGTGCGTTCAGGAACTACGAAATTCGTACGCACTATATCCATACCAAGTGCCAACTATACGTTGGGCCCGAGGACGAAGCGCAGGCAGCAAGCAAAGTGAATCGGCAGGCTTGCCGCGAGAACGACGAAGAGAGACTAAGAAGGCTCGTTAAGGATGCTGACGTTTTGATCTTTGCGGCGAGTTGGAAAGACTGGTCAGTGCGCCGACTGCCGCAAACTTTTCAGAATCTCAACATTGCCGCGGACAAAGCGGTCTTCGTCGTGGGGGCGAAAAATTTTGGATCAATTAACCTTAGACGCTACATAGATGTGGATATCGAGACCCGCAAAAAGCTGAGAAACGTGGTCTCGGAGCAATTCCTGCAAACGAATGAATTGCTCCCCTCCTTTGTGCGTCAAGGCGAGTTCATCGACATCCATAAGATCGTTTGTGGGGCGAAGGCGCGAGACTGTCCCGTGTTTACTGATGAGGGTAAGTTAATTTCTCACGATGGTGGGCATCTGACCAAAGACGGTGCAATTTTTGTCGGGAAGAAGATCTTTTCGCAGTCGGCGTTGAGTCAATTTAACTGATGGTGAGCCTGCGCTAAAAATGCGTAAACGCGCTTGCGTCGAAGACGTTACCTGGGTGTGGTAATGTCCATCTACAATTTATGTATTTGAGTGAAACTTGTGGTTAGATTGCGGGTAAGAATGAGAATACTTCAATATCAACGTGCCGTTTGAGTCACTTTTGGCCGAAGAAGCCCGTGAACAATAAACTTTCATTTTCGAGCTGCGCGCCCGTTGGCGGCTCGTATATTTCTATTTAATGTTGCGTCGAACAATAACACCGCTCGCCGAGAGCAGCATTGTGCCGGAATGGTGGGTACCACTGTTCATGGCGTCCTCACGCCCGTCAGTCTTTGTTTCCGCTGAATGGATGCAAACGTGGCTCGACGTTTATGGTGCTGAATTTGAAGGCCACTGGGTTTGCTGGGATACTGATGACACGGTTGTTGGCGGATGTTTGATTGTCGTTCGACTGGTGCGAAAAGCGCTCTTTTCGCTACGGTCTCTATATTTCAACGCGACCGGCAGTGCTAGCGCACGAACTCCATTAGCCGAGTTCAACGACGTCTTGTTTGTTGACGAGCATCGAGGCGGAATTACTGCCGATCTGGTTGAGCATCTGCAGCTACTGCGGTGGGATCGCATGTTCATCTCCGGCTACGAGCAAGGCGGGGTTCTGCATTCAGTGCTGAGTGCAATTCCTAACGCGCACATCCAGCAAGAGGATCAGTCCGCGTCGTACGTTGATCTCGCCGCGCTCAAGGAGTCGCCGCTTGAGGCGACCCTTAGCTCCAACACTCGCAGCCAGCTTCGTCGCTCTACGCGTCGCTACGAGGAGCAGTTTGGATCTCTTCGGCTCAGCCGTGCGGGAGACGTGAATGAGGCGCTCTTGTTTTTGGGGGAACTCGCCAATTTACATAATTCGCGACGTTCATCCAAGGGGGAAGCGGGCTCATTTGAAAGCGCGGCCGTCGTGCAATTTCATCAACGGCTAGTGGCAAGATTGTTCCCAAAGGGGGAAGTGGATATTTTGTGCGTTTCTTGCGGAACAACCGCAATTGGCTATCTCTATAATTTTGTGCAGAACGGCAAGGTATATTTTTTTCAGTCCGGGTTTCGCTACGATAGCGACGCAAAAATGAAGCCGGGCTTGCTCACACACGCACTTGCCATTGAGCGATATGTTGCAGAGGGGCAACGTGAATATGATTTTCTTGCCGGGGACTCGCAATATAAACGCTCGCTGGCAAAACAAACGCGAACGCTGCATTGGTCGGTTGCGTTCCGCGATAAGCTGCGCATCCGCACTCTGCTAAAGATACGCAATATTGTCCGGCGCGTTCGCAGGTAAAATTCTTCAAACAACAAAAAAGAGCATTCTGAATACTCTTATGCACTCAGGTGTGATTTCAACGACGACAAAGCCATCCGCGAATCGTGTCGGCGAAATTGACTTGCTGCGTTTTCTGGCGGCGATGGCGGTGGTGCTGTTTCATTACACCTTCCGCGGATATGCAGCCAGCAATTATTCGCCGATGGCATTTGCCGACATATCGCCAGTTACCAAGTATGGCTATCTCGGGGTTGAGCTATTTTTCCTGATCAGCGGTTTTGTCATTCTGATGACCGCATCCAGCGGCTCACTCAATAAGTTTATTGCGTCGCGTATTGCGCGCTTGTATCCCGCGTTCTGGTTCGGCTGTACGCTAACTTTCATTGCCATCTTCATCTTTGGTGGTGAACGATTCTCCGCTGATGTGAAACAATTCTTGCTCAACCTAACGATGCTGCACGAATTCATTCACGTAAAGTCGATCGACGGTGTTTACTGGACGCTCACGATAGAGCTGAAGTTTTATGCAATGGTGGTGCTTGTACTGCTTCTGCGCCAGATTCATCGCGCTGAGGCATTCCTGGCAGCATGGTTGGCAGTTTCAATTGCGCTTATTTTTTTTCCGTCGTATCGATTGCGCGAGATACTCATCGTTGACTATTCGCCGTACTTCGTTGCGGGTGCCGTGTGCTTCTTGATTTACAAGCGCGGTTGGTCTTTAAATAGGCTCGCCATGATCATGGTGTCTCTTACGCTGGCCATTTACGGTGCGTTACGTTCATTGGCGATAATTGAAAAGATGTACAGCACTCCGTTTGATGGCGCTTTGATTGCAGCCATTATTTGTAGTTTTTTTGTCGTAATGGCGTTGATTGCTTCAAGGAAACTGACGATCGTCACTAAACGCAATTGGACGCTGGTGGGAACGCTAACGTATCCGCTTTATCTCATTCACCAGAACATCGGTTACATGATGCTGGGCTACGCGCATACGCGTGTGAATTCATATGTTGCGCTGTTCACCGTTATAGGCCTGATGTTGTTGGCATCATACGCAGTACATCGATTTGTCGAGAAGCCATTTGCCAAGCCCTTGCGCATATTCTGCGAGCGCGCGTTGGCAAAGACTCGCATTGCGCGGTAATCGACTCGCAATAGTATTCGGACATTCCCGGATGCGTTGAACTAAACGGAATGTTCTTGCCCGGATTTTCTGGTCATGGCCGCGATATTGCTGCCGCACGCGAAAACCGTGTCGGCTTGCATTCAGTAGTTACAACATAACTCGGCTAAATATATCCCTTTGACCCTTTTTCAGAAATGACCAGTGCCGGAACGCCAATCAAAACACTATTTTCTTTGACATCGACGTTGACAAATGAGCAGGCACCAATCAGCGTGTTATCCCCGATAACGATCTTGCCCGCGACAACGGAGTTAGCCGCTATATAAACGTTATTGCCCACGATTGGTGTGCCTCTCTTTTCGCCCAGCCCGGAGACGCCGATAGTAACGCCTTGAGAAATATTGCAGTTGCTTCCCATGATCGTATTCGAATGCAAAATAATCCCGCCGAAGTGTCCGACATAAAATGAATGTCCGATTTTTGCGGATGCCGGAATTGAAATTCCGGTTGTGATCTCGATACACTTTTGCCATGCGTACATCAGACACATTATCAATGTGCGCAGTGGGTAAAATTTTGTCCTGGTGAAGAAAAAATGAGCAACTCTGTATTGAAATGTTGCCCAAAAACCCTGTGTAAAAAATAAGATTGCAAACAGGCTCGCCCCGTATTTTTTGTGTTTCTTGTAATCTGAATGTATTAATTGGAAAGTTGTCATTTTTGTCGGGCCGTGTGTGGATTGTGAGAGCTCAACTTCTAATTTACAGGTTCAGACCCTTGGCAGAGACCCTATAACGTCCTTTTGTGATCAGTATTCGTGTCGATGTAATCGGTGCCAGCCTATTGCTAACTACCTCACCACGGTCAAAATGCACCGAGGTTCCATCCTTTGCGTGACACCAGGCGAAAATTTACGGGCGGCGTGAAATTTTGTGCAATTCCAGCGTTACGCGCTTGAGAGTTGCTTTTCAAATCTGCCTGTGCGTAATCAAAAGGTAGTACTCGACTCCTCAAAAAATGTTGTACACCTACGAACTCTGGGTCGCTGTCCAGTCCTTGTTCGTCTTTGTTCGATGCATGCGGTTGGCAAAATCCAGCGTAGCCATTTCGCACCCACGCTTTTGCTTGACCAATTCAATTGGAATCGGCGTTAAAAAAAAGGTTGTGGCTCAATGTGATCCCGTCGAGTGAGCCGATGGTTCCGGCTGAGATCAAAGAGTCGCTTTGACTGCCGTAAACGATGTTGTTTTGAATAACCGTATTAAAGTTACGCTGAGTGCCACTAGGCGTTTTGTTGTCCTGCAGATAGATTCCGTAGACACTGGCTTTCTTAAAACGGTGCGTGGACACGATGATCGTGTTGTTAACAATTTTAGTGTTCTTAAGATCGTGATGTTTTTGTGCAGTACCACCTTCTGAGTAATCTCTGATGCCAATACGACACCCGGCAATTAAGTTGTCATAGACCACATTCTGCTCGAACAACGCCGAGCCTGAGGGCTGACCGAAGCTGCCGTAGGTGGCGATACCTTCACCGCCATTCATGTGCACGATGTTACCGCGCGCGAGCGGGCGCAGGTTGCCACTCCAAGCCACCGTCCCCGGCCAGCTACCCCCCGCTTCGGCGTTGTAGTTATTGCCGCGCGGCCAATTGATCAGCACGTTTTGGTAAATGTGGCTGGTGAGCACCGCATTATCGACGGCGGGAATACCGCTATCGCCGAAGAACGACACCGCCGCCTTGCCATTGAACTTGATATTGCAGCTTTCGATGGTGATGTTGCTGCCATAACCCCACACGCCATTGGAGCCGGAACCGCGAATGGTGAGGCCGATAAACTTGATGTAGTTCTGGCCGTAGTAAAAGACGTGTGCCTGATCGGCACTGACCTTGGGCACCACCACGTCGGCCAAGTTGGCGTCACCCGCGCCGATGACGCTGCCGAAGTCGGCGGTAATAAAGCCGCCACCGACATACCACTTGCCGTTGCCGCTGATGACACCGGCCACGCCAACCTGGGGGGCGGTGGAGCCATTTTGGCCTTGCGTGACTTGTTTTAAGGGCACGTCGTTGACCACCACGCCAACTGGGGCAAAGGCGACTGGGGCGTTCCAGAGGTTGCCGCTGACGCGGGTCCAGCCGGTGACTTTGGTGGAGCCGTCAACGATAACTTCGCCATCACCGTAGGAGCCAATAGTGATGGGTTTGGCGGCGGTGCCTGAGGGCACCCCTTTGGAACTGAGGTCTATTGGTTCGCGATACAGCCCCTTGCGAATAAGAATGGTATCGCCGGCGGCGAGCGCGGATAGGGCTTTGCCGATGGTCTTGAAGGATGCCGCGAGGGTCTTGCCGGTGTTGGTGTCGACACCCGCTGTGCCGTCAACGTAGTAGGTGTTGCCCGTGGCCGAGGGGGGTACCTGCGGAATGGCTGCGGTCCATACTGGCCAAGGGTA
>JAYVYF010000276.1:0-2487 GCA_043784585.1 Burkholderiales bacterium | reverse complement strand
CAAGCGGGTAGACGGCACCGTGCCGAGATAGTAATGGCTACCCACTTCGGCTAAATGAGTGGCACATACTTTGGCCATTTCATAGAGCGGGGCCACCAGACCGTAGCTCACGCCACGATGCGCCACACATTCGCCGACCGCATAAATGCGCGGATCGTAAGTTTGCAAGCTGTCATCAACGACGATGCCACGATTGATTTGCACGCCGCAGCTTTCGGCCAGCCAAACATTGGGCCGAACGCCAACCGCCATCACCACCAAGTCGGTGTCAATGGATTCGCCTGATTTGAATGTGACCGACGATACCTTTCCATTGATGCCGCATATTTCGGTTGTTGTGGCGCCTAGGCGAAATTCAACGCCGCGGGATTCGAGCGCATGTTGCAATGTATTCGCCGCGCTTTGATCAAGTTGGCGCTCCATTAGCCAGGGCATGACATGCACCACGGTCACCTGCATGCCGCGCAGCGCCAGGCCATTGGCCGCTTCTAGTCCCAGCAATCCCCCGCCGATGACCACCGCCCGTTTTGCCGTGCGGCTCATCTCAATCATCGCTTCGGTATCGCCGATGTCGCGATAGGTTAAAACCGCTTTTAAATCGTTACCGGGAATGGCCAATTTGACGGCGCTGGAGCCGGTTGCCAACAGCAAGCGATCATACGGCGCGACGGTGCCATCATCTGCCGCGACGATGCGGCGTTTGCGATCAATGCGGGTAATCGTCTTGCCCAGATGCAACGTGATGCCGCGATCCGCGTACCACGCGTGATCATTGATGACAATGTCCGCCAGTGTCATTTCGCCAGCCAGCACGGGTGAGAGCAGGATGCGGTTGTAGTTCGGATGCAGTTCGGTACCGAACACGGTGATGTCATAAAAGTCGGGCGCGATGGTGAACAAATGCTCCAAGGTTTTGACGCCTGCCATGCCATTGCCAATAACGATGAGTTTTGGTTTACCCATGTCAGCTATGCCAATCCACTGTTGTTGCAAACAGCAGATTCCTCACCCAATAGGACTGGGTTCGGAATGGCCGTCATTAAAGTTAAGCGGCGCATCGTGATTCTTCAACAGCGGAAATAATGGCGTCACGCTTCGCCAGCGAAACCACTTCGCCAATCACGATGATGGCCGGGCTTGTTAATTTTTCGTTTGCGACTTTTTCAGCCAGCGTGGCTAACGTGGCAATCGCGGCCGCCTGATCTTGCCAGGTACCGTTGCGGATGGCGCAGGCAGGCGTGTTGCTCGACATGCCCGCCCCAATTAGGCCGGTCGTAATTTCATGCAAATTGGTGATGCCCATATAAATCACCAGCGTGGTGCCACTGTGGGCTAGTGCGGAATAATTCAGAACGGCATCGGTTTTGGTGTGACCCGTAATGAAGGTCACGCCGCGTGAAAAGTCGCGGTGGGTTATGGGAATTTGGAGTGCGCCGGGCGCGGCACAGCCGGCCGTCACGCCCGGCACGATGTTCACGTTGATGCCGGCTTGCCGAAGCGCCAGCATCTCTTCTCCTCCGCGCCCAAACACGAAGGGATCGCCGCCTTTAACACGCCCGACCGTCGCGCCTGCACGAGCGAAGCGGATCATCATTCGTTCAATAAACTGTTGTGGCGTCGATTTGCAACCGCCGCGCTTGCCGACATGGATAACCCGCGCGCTGCTTTTTGCATGCTCCAGCACCGCGCAATCGACGAGATCATCCACCAACAGCACGTCCGATTTTTGAATCGCCTTGACGGCCTTTAAGGTCAGCAATTCAGGGTCGCCTGGCCCTGCGCCGATCAAAAAAACTTCGCCTGATCTGCGTGGGGAAATCATGCTGCCAATTCCTCGAATACCGGCTTATTGGTGGCGAGCTTCACGCGGGTACTAGATTCGATTCGTTTAATTTCAGGCAGGCATGATCCGCAGCCCGTGCCGCATTTCAGCTTTTGTTGGGCATCATTGACGGTGCCGCCGCTTGCAAAAACACCGGTAATTTCATTAACCGCAACGTTATGGCAGGCACATATCACCCGGCCGCGCGAGCTGTTGCCAAACGGTCGCTTGCTGCCTCCCGCCAGTATGCGGTAGCCCAGAGAGCCAATATCCACGCGGCCTTCCAGCCACTCTCCCAGCCAATCCTGACCCGAAATATCGCCCGCCAGGCGAAATGCGACGACTTTACCGGCGTCGATTTTGATGGCGCGGCTGATGCCCGCCGTGGCGTCCAAAAATTCAAGCGCGGTTTCACCAAGCCCCAATTGCGCGTCCAGCGTATCAATCACGCTTTGGGGAACCGACTGTGCAGCAGCCGCACGAAACACCACGATATCTCGATCTCGCCCAGATAGGCCACAGGTCGCATATTCAAACGCATCAAAATGTGCGGCAAGCTCGGTCAATAGTTGGCTTGCATCGGTGGTTTCGGCCATCGCCACTAATCTCCATGGCAACACCGCACGTTCGACAGCGACGGCCGCATGTTTCAATTCTGGCTGCCG
>JAYVYF010000275.1:0-1968 GCA_043784585.1 Burkholderiales bacterium | reverse complement strand
ACGTTTTGGGTGGGACTGGTCTTGATTATGTTTTTTTCAGTCTACTTGGGGTGGCTGCCATCGAACGGCCGCGGCGAGACAGTCGATGTTTTTGGGGTTCCCGTGAGTTTTTTGACGTGGGATGGTTTGACGCATATGTTCATGCCGGCATTCAATCTGGCGCTGTTCAAACTCTCGCTGCTGATCCGCATGACCCGCTCGGGTACACGCGAGGCGCTGCTGCAGGATTACGTCAAATTCGCGCGCGCAAAAGGGCTCTCGAATGCGCGCGTCATTGGCGTGCACGTGTTGAAGAACATCATGATTCCGATTGTGACAGTGATTGGTTTGGAGTTTGGTTCGGTGATCGCATTCGCGATCGTGACCGAGACTATTTTTGCCTGGCCGGGCACCGGCAAGTTGCTGATTGATTCGATTAATCAACTGGATCGCCCTGTCATCGTGGCGTATTTACTGGTGATTGTGACCTTGTTTATTTTTATTAATTTTGTAGTGGACGTTGTTTACTCGCTGCTCGATCCACGCGTGCGTTTGGGATCTCAGGCTGGCGGAGGGCATTGAGGATGAACGCGATCCCCGTCACGAATCCGCCGCCGCCTGGAACGAACCAGTCTGAAACGCCACCGATAGAAACCCCGCTAAAGCGATTCTGCGGCGAATTTGCGGAATCGAAACTAGCACTGATTGGCTTGGCTCTGCTCGTTGTGATTGTTCTGGTTGCAATTTTTGCCCCATTGATTTCGCCGCAAAATCCCTATGACCTCGGCCAGCTCGACATCATGGATTCGAAGCTCGCGCCGGGCGAGAAATCGGCCGCAGGCAACACCCATTTACTGGGCACCGACGATCAGGGCCGCGATATGTTGTCGGCCATTTTTTACGGGCTGCGAATCTCTCTCGGCGTCGGCTTGGCGAGCACTGTTTTCGCGCTGGCGATTGGATTATTTTTTGGCATGATCGCGGCCTATTTTGGTGGCTGGGTCGACACAGTCATCATGCGCGTGGTCGATATCCAGCTTTCGTTTCCGGCGATTTTGATTGCACTGATTTTGCTGGCCGTGTTGGGTCAAGGCGCTGACAAAATAATTGTGGCGCTCATCACCGTGCAATGGGCCTACTATACGCGCACCGTGCGGGCTTCGGCGCTGGTGGAAAAACAAAAGGAATACATTGAGGCCGCAAAAGTATTGGCCCTGTCGAAAACGCGCATTTTGTTTCGCCATATGCTCCCCAATTGCTTGCCGCCCCTGATCGTCGTGGCCACAGTGCAGGTGGCGCATGCGATTGCGCTGGAATCAACGCTGTCATTTCTTGGCCTTGGCCTGCCGATCACCGAACCATCGCTGGGCCTGCTAATCTCAAACGGTTTTACTCATTTGATGAGTGGCAAATACTGGATCTCGTTTTATCCCGGCCTGGCACTTCTGCTGACAATCATGTCCATCAATCTGGTTGCGGATCAGTTGCGCGACGTGTTGAATCCAAGATTGAAGAAGTAAAAATGCCAACACTAGAAAATACGCGCCGTTCCAAACAAAATTGCTTCAAACGAGCCGCTGAATAACGACTTTCTGATTTAATTTAGCGAGCACATTGTGTTAGCGCGGACGGATCAAGCTGCTGTTTGAGTGCCAATGGCGGCACGTTGATCTCAGTTTTTGCCATGAGCAAAAATTTAATTTTCAGCGGTTTATCGTCTGCGAGCAAATTCAGCTCGATTTCTTTTGTCGCGTCACCGGTGTAAATTGATCATTCCACCAGCCTGATGTTGTCGCACAGACCAGCCTGATGGGCTGCGCTTTGCGACACCACGACGATAACGTTTTTTAGCCGCGATGGGGGCGTCTATTTTAAAACCGGCTTCGCAGCGGCCTCAAGCGCACATCCTGGCGTTCAAAACATTGGCCCAGATCGCCGTCTGCCAGCGCAACGGTTTTAATATGCTCGATATATCAATCAATTTTTTGC
>JAYVYF010000274.1:0-10988 GCA_043784585.1 Burkholderiales bacterium | reverse complement strand
CTTTCCGGTATGACCGGTACGGCGGATACGGAAGCGTTCGAGTTTCAGTCTATTTACAACCTCGAGACGGTGATTATTCCTACCAACCAGCCGATGGTGCGCAACGATCCAAACGATCTCGTTTACATGACATCAAACGAGAAGCACAACGCAATCGTGCTTGATGTGCGAGCGTGTTATGAGAGTGGCCAACCAGTTTTGCTTGGTACAACCTCAATTGAAAATTCGGAGCTGCTATCTGAATTGCTCAAGAGAGAAAAAATTCCACATCAAGTGCTGAACGCCAAACAGCATGCGCGTGAGGCAGAAATTGTTGCACAGGCAGGCCAGCCGAAAGCAGTGACCATTGCCACCAATATGGCAGGGCGCGGCACCGATATCGTGCTGGGTGGAAGCTTGGAGCACGCATTGCAAGCGGTCAAAGCCGATGAAGCCCTGAGCGATGCGCAGAAAGAGGGCAAAATGACTGAATTAAAAGCGGGCTGGCAAAAACTACATGAGGAAGTAGTTGCCGCGGGTGGTCTGCATATTGTGGGTTCCGAGCGTCACGAATCGCGTCGAATTGATAACCAGCTGCGCGGACGCGCGGGCCGCCAGGGAGATCCGGGCTCATCGCGCTTTTTCCTGTCGTTCGAAGATCCCTTGCTGAAAATTTTTGCTGGCGACAAAATGAAGGCGATTATGGCGCGCCTCAAAATCCCGGAAGGCGAGGCGATCGAAGCGGGTATGGTGTCGCGTTCGATTGAAAATGCACAGCGCAAAGTGGAAGCGCGAAATTTTGACATTCGCAAGCAATTGCTTGAATACGATGATGTGGCCAACGATCAGCGCAAAGTGATCTATCAACAACGCAATGAGCTGCTCGATGCGGAGGACATTTCTGAAACGATTACTGCGATGCGTTCCGACGTGCTGCAAAGCGTTGTAGCCACTTATGTGCCGCCAGAATCAGTTGAAGAGCAGTGGGATGCGACTGGTTTGACGCGGACTCTTGAGTCCGACTTCAATATGAAAGTCAGCGTGGATGAATGGCTCAAGAACGATGAGGAGCTTGATAGCCAAAAAATGAGCGAGCGCCTGGTTGAGCAGGCTACCCAGGAATATGAAGCAAAATTCAAAGATGTTGAAAAGCCGCTGTTGCATCAATATGAGCGCGCAGTGATGCTGCAATCCATTGATTCGCATTGGCGCGAACATCTGGCCGCGCTGGATTATTTGCGCCAGGGTATTCATCTGCGCGGATACGCACAAAAGCAGCCCAAGCAGGAATACAAGCGCGAAGCATTTGAGCTGTTCAGCAGCATGCTGGATGGGATCAAACGCGAAGTAACGCAAGTACTGGTGAACGTTCGTGTGGAATCACAGGCGGCAGTCGCCGAAGCTGAAAAAGCGGCTGAAGAAGCCGCGGCGCGGGTCGCACAAAATGTGCAGTTCCATCACGCCGATTACGACGAAGCGCTCTCGCTGGCGGACAAGGCGGCTGATAAGGTTGCCGACGAGCAGGGTGGCTCACCATTCGTGCGCGACGCCGCAAAAATTGGCCGTAACGATCCTTGCTGGTGTGGGTCCGGAAAAAAGTATAAGCAATGCCATGGTAAGTTGTCTTGATTGCATGCGCTGTGTAACGAATGACGACATTGATGAGCGAACTTAAACCGGCGGCAACGGCGGGTTTGGAAATTAATGCGCACGTTAGCGGGCGTGCCGTAAACGGCGAGCCGTTTTCTGTAATCGCGAGTATGCGCATTGCATCTGACATCGTCGTTGACGTTGATGTGTGCGTTGATTTTTTTGGTAACGACTCGGATGCACCATTTCACACCCGTTTTATTTCACAGGATGGTTGGGATATTTGCTGGCTACCCAAAGGCGAATATCTGATCCGTTGGAATACGCCGCGCCTGGCACTCGCGTTTGGTGCAACACGCGCTTGTGTACGCGTGTTCGGCCGCGTGGATGGCGTGAAGCAAATGCTGGCAGTTCAAAATATTGCATTCGCCGGGCCCACCAATACGACTCAGACGGCTCAGTCATCGATGGCCGTGGTGTGGGAAGTCGATTCCGTTGGTGCAACTCCCATGATTGAGTCGCTCGCTTGGCGGCAGGGTCATAAGAGCTGGTTTTACCAGCATTTTGACCACGCGTCGCGCACCGCCATTGAGTCCATTTGTGGTGACTCGCCGCTCATGCGAGGCCGCGTGCTGGATGTGGGTTGCGGCGACGGCGTGACGGATCTGGGCATTGCGCTGCGCTATGGACCGAAAGAATTGATCGGTATTGATCCGTTCAAAGGCTTTGAGCGTTTGCCACAAATCCTTGCCGACAATAATTTGGGCCATCTGCCGATGCCGAAAAATCTCAAGTTTATGGCCGAGGATGGCAACGCATTACCGTTTGACGATTGTTCATTTGATGCACTGATTTCGTGGGGGTCGGTGGAGCATATGGCGGGCGGCTATGACCGCGCGCTCAGTGAAATGCGGCGCGTATTAAAACCCGACGGTTTGCTATTTATTACGCCTGGTTTGTTCTATTCGAATATCGGCCATCATTTGGGCGAGTTTTCCACCGAACCGTATTTTCATCTCACCCATACCCATGATGAGGTGCGCGATATTGTGTTCAGCAACGACCCGAAATTCATGGATCGTAGCGGCCTGTTTGCCAAGCGCGAAGAGTACTGGCAGTGGTATAACGAACTTAACAAAATCACCGTGCCCAAGTTTGATGAAGAGCTGCGCACCCTCGGGTTTGAGCCGTGGCGAGCCGCGTTGCGCTGCGAGCCGCTGGTGGAATACAGGGCGGGCATGTTTGAACACCGTATTTGCGATTTGGCCCCCAACGAGCTTTACAGCTCTTGGTATATTCGTAAATGAGTCATTCGTTCGCCGAAGCACTCACCGTGCGCGATGTTGGCGACGCCACCTTGATTGCGGGCGAACTTTTTCAGGCCAGTTTTAACTCGGCTTTCCCGTCTCCGCGCGAGTTTCAATTGGGGTCTGAGTGGGTCAAGAAATCGGCGTGGCATCAGTACGTTGCTCAATACATTCGAGCCGATGGCAAAGTTGAATGCGTCGGTTTTTGCAATTGGATTCGCTATGATGCCGTTTACCTTGAGGGCGGAATGTGCGTAAAAAAGCATTTTTACCGCAGCTTGCCAAAGCATGAATTTCGTGACTGCAAAGCACTTGGTGGCGTGGCGCAAATCATGATGGAATCAGCCGCGCGTGATCTCAGCGATGCCGCGGCCTGGTTTGGATACTGCGGTGATTCCCAGGCTTACCGAGTTGACCAGCGCGTGGGATATCAGCCGACCGCGCATAAACATTTGATTGTGAAATGGCTGCACGGTTCGGAAAATGAGTTGGATGCAAATGCGCAAGCCATTTTGATTGAAGCAATCGCAAAAATCGGGCCGTTCTAAAGCGATGCGCATTCCGATTCTGGCCTATCATGCGCTTAATGTTCATGGCCATGACTACGGCAACAATGACCATGTTGCGTTCCGGGAAGATTTGGCGACGTTGTGCAAAACCGGTTGGCATATCGCGCCGCTGTTTGATGTCGTCAGCGCTTATTTGGGCATGACAGCGGCGTTACCGAAAAAAACAATTGCCATCACGTTCGACGATGGCTCTGACTTCGATTTTCACGATCTGGCGCATCCGGAATTCGGTGTGCAGCGAAGCATGCTGAACATCATGCGTGATCAAATCGAATCCTCGAAACACAGCCCGAAGCCCCATGCAACTTCGTTTGTCGTTGTCTCGCCCGATGCGCGTGCGCAAATGGACAAGGCCTGCATCTTGGGTAAAGATTGGTGGCGGGAAACCTGGTGGAGGGATGCGGTGGTCTCAAACATGATGGCGATAGCCAACCATAGTTGGGATCATAACCACGACTGTGTCACTCCCGTTGCCGTACGAAAACAGACCAAGGGCAATTTTCGTTGCGTCAAATCGCTTGATGATGCAGATGCCGAAATTCACGTTGCTGCCGACTACCTCAACCGAGCTGCACCGAATCCGGGCACAAAACTTTTTGCCTACCCTTACGGTGAATCCAATAATTATTTAATGCAAGAATACTTCCCCGCACAAGCCGCCAATCCATTTGTACTGGCCGCGTTCGGCACGCAGGGTGGAGTAATGACCGAGACCAGCAATCGCTGGCATTTGCCGCGCTATGTGTGTGGATTTCACTGGAAAACGCCGGAGGCGTTTGAGCAGCTGCTTCGAGATGGCGAATAAAGCTTTACAGCAGCTCGGTGTCATCATGCGAATACGCGGGGCTGCAAGCACAAATAATTTTTAACGCGGCGGCTCCCACATTGGTGATGCAATGCGGTGTCTCGGGCCGAATCACGATCGTGTCGCCTGCGCTCACATCAAGCATGTCTGCGCCCAGCCGCATACGACCCATACCCTGCGTGATGTGATAAATCTCTTCAGATGATCGGTGAAGGTGCAACGCAGTTGTGATGCCTGCTTCAACAATCGCTTCTGCAAAACTCTGCGCGTGCACCCCATGATGGTCGGGATGCATCAGCTCGCGAATGATCGAGCCGTCTTTGGTGACATAAGCTACTGCATCGCCGTAGTGGGTTTGCGTTTTCATGAGGTAGATACTTTAGTGGGATGATGACGAAGCAATGAACACCGCAAAGCATCCATGCCATAATTTTGCACGACTTTGCGCCTCCAAACGTATTTCAAACCGCACAGGTAAATCATGGCTGTAAATTACAAGCTTCCCACCCTCATGTCGCTGTTGCCGGTGCCCGGTGTTTCGCTGGGATTTGCCGAGGCGCACGTACGCAAGCCCAATCGCAAAGACATGCTGGTTGTGGCTTTTGAGCCTGGCAGTCAGGCGGCGGGTGTGTTCACGCAAAATCGGTTTTGCGCGGCGCCGGTTTTAGTGTGTCGTGATCATCTCAAACACACCCACGAGATTCGCGCGCTAGTCATCAACACGGGCTGTGCCAATGCGGGCACCGGCGAGCGCGGGCTGGCCGACGCCACGACCATGAGCGCTGAAGTTGCTGGCCTACTTGGTTGCAAGACCAATCAAGTATTACCCTTTTCTACAGGTGTCATTCTTGAACATTTACCGATGGCACGCATTTCAGCCGGCATTCCCAAATGTATTGAAAACCTGAACTTTAATGGCTGGCTGGATGCGGCGCACGCGATTATGACCACTGACACGGTACCCAAAGCCGTGTCCAAACAGATCAAGATTCACGATAAAACGGTAACGATTACCGGGATTTCAAAAGGTGCCGGCATGATCCAGCCAAACATGGCGACCATGCTGGGTTTTATCGCAACTGATGCTGTGGTCAGTGCGGATATATTGCAGGATATGGTGCGGCTTGCGGCGGATGTGTCGTTTAATTCCATCACCATTGACGGCGACACATCGACCAACGATTCGTTTGTGCTGATCGCCACCAACCAGGCCGGGCATCCGCAGATTAACGGCGAAGGTACGGCAGAATATGGTCAATTGCAATTAGCCGTGAACGAAGTCGCGATTGAACTGGCGCAAGCAATTGTGCGCGATGGTGAAGGCGCTACAAAATTTATTACGGTGAAGGTCGATGGCGGAAAAACGCACGCCGAATGTATGAAAGTTGCAAAAGCGATTGGCCATTCGCCGCTGGTGAAAACCGCGTTTTTTGCGAGCGATCCAAACCTTGGGCGCATTTTGGCAGCAATTGGTTATGCGGGTATTCCTGATCTTGATCCTAATAAAATAAAACTCTTTTTAGGCGATGTTTTAGTTGCCGAAAACGGGGCCCGTGCCGCAAGTTATCGGGAAGAAGACGGCGCACGAGTGATGAAAGAAGCCGAGATTCTGGTGCATGTACAACTCGGGCGCGGCATGGAGGCGGTGACGCTTTGGACGTGCGACTTTTCGTATGATTATGTGAAGATTAACGCGGACTATCGTTCTTAGAAATTCGCATAAGTTTGGTACGTCCTGTTTTAGTGCATGCTTTTCTCCTTCCCGTGGCGACCGTGAAAGGGCGCCTTGGGGGCGATCGGGCGATGCCGCCTTTTAGGCCACCGTTAGCCTTCGCCTCTATATTTAATTGTTGGATCAATAGAAAATATGTTCGGAAAAATCGAAAAAAAATTAAGTGAAACGCTTGATCGTGCAGAAGTTTTGATCAACAAGCTCGAACAAATTCTTCCGCCGCCCGCACCGCCTACAGATTGGCAAGCCATCGCTTACCGTTGGCGCCGAAATCGCGGTTCTGGACGCGGCTTCTTGCAGGCGGTCGCGCATCCACACATCATTCGATTTGAAGATCTAAAAGATATTGATGAGCAAAAAACGCGGATTGATTTGAATACAAAACAGTTTGTCTTGGGTCGGTCGGCTAACAATGTTTTGCTCACCGGCGCGCGCGGCACCGGCAAGTCTTCGCTGGTAAAAGCTGCGCTTCATCGCTACGCGAAGCAGGGCCTGCGTTTAATTGAAGTGGATAAAGCGGATCTCGTCGACCTTGCTGAAATCGCGGATCTAATCGTTGATCGTAGCGAGCGATTTATTATTTTTAGCGATGATCTTTCTTTCGAGGCAAACGATCCCGGCTACAAAGCGTTGAAGTCGGTGCTCGATGGCGGTATCGCTGCGACCAACGACAATATGCTCGTCTACGCCACCAGCAATCGTCGCCATTTGATGCCCGAAAAAATGAGCGAAAACGAAGAGGCCAGGCACACCGACGATGGCGAAATCCATCCGGGTGAGACAACGGAAGAAAAAATTTCCTTGTCTGAGCGGTTTGGGCTGTGGCTGTCTTTCTATCCGTTTGGCCAAGAACAATATTTGGAGATCGCGCGGCACTGGGTTGCCGTGTTGGCACCGCATGTTAAAAGCCATGACGAAGACGCGTTGCGTCGCGCGTCACTGCTGTGGGCGCTGGAACGTGGTTCGCGAAGCGGGCGCGTGGCGTATCAATTCGCGCGCGATTGGGCGGGAAGTATTCCAGTCGCGGTGCCTAAAAAGCGCGCGCTGGCTAATAGCAAACCACAGCTCAAACCACGAATAAATTCAAAATCAGTGAAATGAAAATTACCGAAGTCGCTGTCGCAGTTTTTATCAAACCGGATGGAACGTTTTTATTATCATCGCGTCCGGAAGGAAAGCCGTACCCCGGCTACTGGGAATTTCCTGGCGGCAAAATCGAAGCGGGCGAATCGGTACGTGATGCCTTGGTGCGTGAACTGATCGAAGAGCTGAACGTCACCATTACCCGCGCCACGCCGTGGTTTAGCTTCATGATGCATTACACGCATGCCACAGTGCGGCTACATTGCTGGCGCGTTCATGCGTGGCACGGCGAAATGTGTGGAATGGAAGGCCAGACCTTCAAGTGGGTGCGCTTGAACCAGATGACGGTTTCGCCTACGCTGCCCGGTTGCGTGCCGATTTTCAAGGCGCTTGCGCTGCCAAACGTTTATACGATTTCTAATGCGGCTGAAATGGGTGTGGTGGCGTACCTCCATAACCTACGGGTATCGTGGAGCAAAAATACTCTGATCGGCGCGCTAGTGCTAGGGTTAAAAAATGAAATTGTTCCTCAAATGCTCCAGGTGCGAGAGAAAGCGATGTCTCGTGAAGCGTGTACAAAGCTTGCAAAAGAAGTGATTTCACTCGCCCGCGAATGCGAATATTCGCATGACGTAAAAGTGCTGATCAATTCAGATATTTTATTGGCGCATGAAGTGAGAGCCGCCGGTGTTCACCTCACGTCCGTGCAACTATCAACATTAAACGAGCGCCCTGATTTCGCCCTTGTCGGCGCATCTGCGCATACGCGTTACGAGATTGAACGTGCAGCGGAATTGAAATGTGATTTTGTCGTCGTTGGGCCGGTCAAAACCACGCTCACGCATCCCAATCAAGCGCCTATTGGCTGGGCGCAGTTTGCCGAATTTGTCGAAGCCGCGCCGCTGCCTTGCTATGCCTTGGGTGGAATGACGTTGAGCGATTTAGACGCTGCAATCATTCATGGCGCGCAGGGTGTCGCTTTCCAACGGGGATCGCAGGTTAAAAATTAGCTTGTTGCGGTTCATGGCGAGACGCGCTTCATTTGCCAAAGTGCTGTGCTTGGCGCTGATTAAACCCGCTTACCTTTTAGCGCTCTCAAGCGCAGCAATATTCGCGTCTTCGCGCAACGCCGCCGGCGGTTGAAGCCCGTCATCAATAGTTTGCCAATCGAGGCGGTTGCCTTGACGACACCTCTGATTCGACGTCCAGCCAATCACGTTCTTGGTTGGCAAATGCTTTCATCACAACCGAAACTTCCGCGCTGCAGGTTTTCAGCATAATCTGATCAGAAAAGGCAAAGTAGCTTGCGCGCTTCGGCGGCAAATACCGCAGCATCAGGCATCCGCGACGGCAACAACGGTCGCAATACTTCAACCATTCGCGACTCGCCTCCAAACGGGCGGAGCAGCGTTACGTCAATGTTTTGCGTAAATCTCGGTTCTCTCCACCGCTGCTGTACGATGCCGCCGATAAAACAAAAAAGAAATCGGGGCTGCGGCCGTCACTGGCGGTGGATGGAAGAAGGTTTTACCTGCGCTGTGGCGTCAGACGGGGCACCAGCTTTTGCATTGACGCCGATCGTGAACGCTTTTTTGTCAGCGCCCTCAAAGGTGAGCTTTAACGGAACATTGTCGCCCTTGTTAATCGGCGTCGATAACATCATTAGCATGACGTGATAGCCGCCCGGTTTGAGTGCCACCATTTTATTCGCCGGCACTTCAATCGCATCGACGGCTTTCATTTCCATCACGCCGTCTCTCATATTCATATTGTGGATTTCAATATTGCCCGCTACCGGTGAGTCAACCTTGATCAACTTGACAAGAGTACTTGATTTGATCTGCATATAGGCAGCCGATACATCGCCGCCCGGCACGGTGGGACGCACCCAGATTTCAGAAACAGTAACCGGTGATTTCACAGCGCCCATCGCGACCGGCTCAGCATGTGCGGCCTGCGAAATAATGGCCGCGGCGGCAATGGCGGAGGCCGCAAAAAGTACCGCGTATTTAGTGACAGTTTTCAAAATAAGCTCTTTCAATAAGTTCTTTTCTTCAAACAATCGCGGTCACGTCGAGGTGCTTCGCGGCTAGCTTGGTTGCGTCCAGCGCAGACACTAGATAAGACGCCGGGATGCGTGGAATAGTTCCGAGCAGCGGGGCCGCAATCACCTGTTTAAGCGTGGCCAGATTTTCTTCGTAGGCGGCCATTTGCGAGGCGGGTGTATTCGCGATCCAGCCAGCGAGCTTCAAGCCGCGCGCGCGCACGGCATCCGCGGTCAGGGTGGCGTGGTTGATACAGCCAATGCGCATGCCCACCACCAGAATCACGTCAAGCTCAAGCCACTTCGGAATATCCGCCATCGATTGGGTATCCGACATCGGCACTGAATAGCCGCCCGCGCCCTCGACTAAAACCATATCGCTTAATGTTGCCAGCCGCTGATAGCTCTTGCGGATAACTTCGATTTCAATTGGGCGGCGTTCATGGCGCGAGCCAATATGCGGCGCAATCCCTTCGCGAAAACAATATGGATTCACGTCTGAAATGGGAAACGTATTTCCTGCCGCCGACATCAGCACCGCCACATCTTCATTGATATCAGTACCATTCAGATTAATCGTGCCGGCCGCTATCGGCTTCATCGGCGCGACCTTGAGCCCGCGCGCAGTGAGTGCATGAATCAGCGCACAGGTAGCAAAGGTTTTACCGATTTCGGTATCGGTGCCGGTGATGAAATAGCTTTTCATAATCATTGCCCCACAGAGTTTTGACTCCCTCCTTTGTCTTCAGGCTAAGGAGTAAAGCGCCACGCTAGGTTTTACGAACCATACGCTTAAATTCATCCAGCCCGATGGCTTGCTGCCCATCGGTGCTTTTTCGTTTGGAAAATTCGGGCTTCCACGCATGACCATACACTACCTCGTAGCTCGACGGAAGCCGACCGTCGAGGCGAAAGTTTTCGTAAGCATCGGTCAAGCGTTGCCACTGCGTTTTCCCCATTAATCCTCGGCTGCGATCAGGCATCACGTTGTGTGCGCCAATAGCTTTGAGTTCGCGCATCATTGATTTCAGATCGGCATAGGTCAGGGTGATTGCTTCCTGATCCATCACCGGATCGGCAAAACCGGCGGCGACCAACATATCGCCGAGATCATGCATATCGACAAATTCGTTGATGTGCGGCTTGTTATCAACCGCTCGAAATGCGCTGCGCAATTCTTTCAAAGTATCTGGCCCGAAGGTCGTAAACATGAATAAACCTGTCGGTTTCAAGATGCGCGCAACTTCTTTGGTTACCTTCTCAGGGTTGCACCATTGCAGCGTTGCGCTGGAAATAACCGCGCCAATACTATCATTGGCAATTGGCAAGTTTTCGGCATCGCCGCAGATAAAATGGTGCGAATAAGAACGGCTCAAGAAGCGCGCCAGAACTGGGGTCTGGGGCAGTCGGCTTTTTGAGAATTGCAGCATTTCAGGTGCCAAATCAAGCGCAATCACGTCACTTTTCGGAAAACGGACGCGACATTGCTCGCTGACATAACCGGTGCCGCTACCCAGATCAAGCACGCGCCGCGGTTCCAGCTTGATGTAATCCAGACGTTCAAATAATCGATTCACCATTTCGCGCTGCAAGAATGCGTTTTTATCATACGTCGCGGCGGCATTGCCGAAGGATCGTTGCACATCACGTTTGGCCGGAAGATTGGGTGCAGTCATGAATTCAAAAATCGGATAAGGAGTGAGACAAAAATTTCGCGATGCGATAGAAACGGCGCATGGGTCGCGAATGGAATCATTTCATATTGGCAGCGCGGGATTCGCATCGCCAACCAGTGCGCGGCGCGTTCGCTGGTGAGTGCATCGCGGTCGCCCTGAATGACGAGTGTCGGATGCTGAATGGCCGCAAGGCAATTGCGCAT
>JAYVYF010000273.1:0-4514 GCA_043784585.1 Burkholderiales bacterium | reverse complement strand
ATTGAATCGAAGAATCCGCAAACGCTTGGGCTGGATGAGCCCCGCTGCGCTATTATCCAAATTGACCGCCGCAACGACAAGTCGAACGCCCGCCTTCCTAAATGGCTGAAACTCCGCTCCATTGCTTGGGTCTGAAAATTGCACAAAAACTAAGCAGCCACACCCTGCCAACCTTTTGGAATCGAACCCAGCAATTTCTTCGTATATTCCTGCTGGGGATGCAAATAAATATCGTCCGAATTGGCGACCTCGATTACCGCACCTTCCGACATCACCATCACTTGGTCAGAAATATATTTCACCACCGCCAGATCATGTGAAATGAAGATGTAACTCATCTGGTATTCGTCCTGCAAATCCTGCAACAGGTTGAGCACCTGGGCCTGCACCGATACATCCAGCGCCGACACGGATTCATCACAAATCAGAACATCCGGCTTCATCGTCAAGCAGCGGGCGATCGCGATGCGCTGGCGCTGACCGCCGGAAAACTCATGCGGATATTTGTAAAACGAAACTTCGGGCATGCCGACACGCTTGAGCAGCGCCATCGACATATCGACGCGCTCCTGACTGTCGCGTCCAATGTTATGAATCTCCATCGGCTCCATCAAAATCTGTCCGACCGTGAAACGCGGATTCAATGATGCATACGGATTCTGAAAAATAATCTGGATACGGCGTTTGTATTTGGTAAAGTCATTTTCAGATAGCTTCAGCAAATCCACGCCATCAAAAAATACCTCTCCGCTGGTCGCAGTATGCAAACGCATCAATGTAAGACCGACGGTGGTTTTGCCCGAACCCGATTCTCCCACCAGACCCAGCGTTTTTCCCCGCGCAAGCTTGAAACTGGCCCCCTTTACGGCGGCGACATCACGTTTTTTGAAAAAACCCTCTTTCATCGAAAAATGCTTGGAGAGGTTTTTAACTTCCAGCACAATCTTGTCGTCTGGCAAATAGCCGCGTTTGCGTTCAATCAGGTTCGCCTGATTGACGCCTTCGGGGCGCAAGAAATCATCGATCACGGGCAGCCGACGCGGACGCCTTTCAACACTGGGCCGGCACGATAAAAGTGCTTTGGTGTAGGGATGCTGCGGTGTTTCAAAAATCGCTTTCGCGGTGGCTTTTTCCTGGATCTCACCCGCCTGCATGACCACCACATGATCGGCAATTTCGCCCACCACGGCGAGATCATGGGTAATAAACAACACCGACATATGGTGCTTTGCCTGTAGTTTTGCAATCAAGTCGAGAATTTGCTTCTGGATCGTGACATCCAGCGCAGTGGTGGGCTCATCGGCAATCAACAATTTCGGCTCACATGCAATCGCCTGCGCAATCATCACGCGCTGTTGCTGGCCGCCGGATAATTCATGCGGGAATGATTTCATTCGTGATTTCGGATGGGGGATGCCGACCTCGGCCATCAGCTCTTCCGCGCGTGTCCACGCCTGGGCACGCGTCATGTTGGTATGCAGACGCAGCACTTCAGCAATCTGATCGCCCACCGTAAAAACGGGATTCAGCGAGGACATCGGCTCCTGAAAAATGACCGAAATTTCTTTGCCGCGAATATTTCGCATTTTTTGTTCCGACGCCGCCAACAAATTTAGCCCGCCAAAATTGACTTCACTGTCAGGCGAGACAATCGCGGTTTCGCGCGGTAGCAGGCGCACAATCGACATCGCCGACACCGACTTGCCGCTGCCTGATTCGCCCACCAGCGCCACCGTCGAATTGGTCGGCACATCAAACGACACGCCCTTAACCGCTTCAAAAATTTTGCCGTCGTCAATGCGAAATTTGACGTTAAGGTTTTTGACTTCGAGGAGATTGCTCATTGCACGCTTTCAGTATTCTGCAAAATAAAATGGCGACAGTTTTATTTAATCTTGGGATCCAGCGCATCACGCAGCGAATCGGTCAGCATCGAGAATGCCGTGACCAGAATCGCCATTGAAATACCCGCCGCCGCCAGTTGCCACCATTTACCGATCACCAGTTCCGATTGCGCCTCCGCCAGCATCGTGCCCCATGACACCGAATCAACCGGTACGCCCAGCCCCAGGAACGACAAAATGACTTCGGCCTTGATAAATTGCACCACATGCTGCGATAGCTGCACCAGACACACATGGCTGACGTTGGGCAGGATATGGACGAACATACGGCGCGAATGCGTGGCACCAATCGCTTGCGCGGCCTTCACATATTCGCGAGAGGCATGTTTGATGTATTCAGATCGAATCAGGCGGTAAATGCCCGTCCAGCCGGTGAACGCCAGAATCGCCACCACCATCGGTACGCCGCGATAGGCTGCCAGACTGGGCGAGCTTGAAAACACGGCGGCAAAGGCAAGGATCAAAAGGATGTAGGGAATGGACGTAAAGATGTTGTAAAACCATTCTAGAAAATCACCGATTTTGCCGCCCATGTAACCCGAAATCGCGCCTAATGTGGTGCCGATAACGGTTGCAAGCAGCGCTGCCACCAGCCCCACCAAAATCGACGTTTGCGCGCCTTTGATCGCTTTTTGCAATACGTCGCGGCCCCATTTATCGCCGCCAAATATCAGTGTGTCTGACCGTGGCGTCTCCGTTATTTTTATTTTTGCCGTCCGCTCTGCCCACTCTTTATAACGCGGGGCCAGTGGGTCGATATCCGACAAATCCACATACGGAATTTTCTCCGCATTGGTATCCACCTTTGCCTTCACCGCATCGAGGTTTTCAGCCCCCGCCATGAATGAAGGATTGGCATACGACACCCCCACTTCTTTCGACCAATTGCGGGCAACGATTCCAGCGTACGAGCCGAGCATCATCAACAGAAAAAATATCACCACGACCAGCGAGACCATACCGATCTTGTCGCGCTTGAAACGCCGCCATGCGAGCGTCCAGAGGCCCGGAGAGGCTTGATGCAAAGGTGCAACGACGGCGGTGCTGGGTAAGACTTCGCTCATGGATTCACTCCTGGGTTCATTTCAACGTCTTGCCTCAGCCTGCCCTCTACCGTAGGAGAGGGTTCTATGAGTTCATCTTCTAGGAACACAGGCAGGATGAGGGTTGCTTTTGACTTTAATTTTTTACCTAAACGATACACGCGGATCGACTGCTTTATAAAGCACATCCACGCCTAAATTAATCAACATGGTGATCATGGCGAGATAGACGGTGGCCGCTTTGATCACCGGAAAATCTGAGCGATTCACCGCGACTAAAATCTCGCGACCCAGGCCTGGAATCGAGAAGAAAGATTCCAGCAAAAATGAGCCTACAAAAATGCCGGGAAGCGCGATACCGATATTGGTCAGGATGGGAATCATTGCGTTGCGCAACACATGTTTCAGCATCACGGTTTTTTCAGCGAGACCTTTTGCACGCGCGGTGCGCACGTAGTCGTTGTTGATTTCATCCAGGAAAAAGCTGCGATATAAACGCAGCGCAGGGGCAAGACCCACGAACACCGCCAGCATGATCGGCAACGGCGCATAGGTGGTCAAATTTTTCCAGAATGAATCGCTCCAACCCTGCACCGGAAACATGCCCCACTTGAAGCCGAAATAATATTGGGCAACGATGATGTAAACCAAAAAAGAAATCGACATCGCGACCGTGCAGACCATCATGATCATACGGTCGGTGAGCGAGCCGCGCACATAGGCCACGCCAATCGCCAAAATGACGCCCAATACAGTTTCCAGTATCAGCACCGGAATCATGATGGTCAGCGTGGGGCCGATCCGTGAGGTCAAAATTTTGGGCACCTCTTCATTGGTGGCCCATGAGCGCACCGCTTGACAGCCGTTTGTGGGCGCTGCCTTGTCAGTACCCTTGGCATCCTTCGCGTCGGTTTTGGTCTCTGCCGTGGTGTCAGCTTTTGGCGGCGTCGGCTTTTCGGTATAACTGCGCCAGGTACAGGTAAATCCAGTCGCCACTTCAAACCCAAAATAAGCGAGCTGCACATACGAGGGTTGATCGACGCCGAGTTGTTTGCGGATATTTTCAATCTGATCTTTGTTGGTGATCTTGCCCGCCAGGACTAACGCCGGGTCACCACCCACCCAGTTGAACAGTACAAATATCAGCAGCATGACGCCGGCCAGAGTCGGAATCATTTGCCATAGTCGCCTTAATACATATGCACCCATCAAACCCCCTAGATCAATTCATTGTTGTTGCCGTTACTTTTTACTGTTCCAAAACAACTATTGCATCGCCGCCTTTTGCATGGCGACATCGACATCCATAAATCTAAAGCTTGTATACAAAATAGGATGCTTTTTGTAGCCGAGTACCCATGGGTTGATGAAATGGCTAAACAGGCGTTGTACCCCATAGGCCCACGGCGCATAGGCCGTGAGCACGCGATTCATTTCACGATAAAGCTTATTGCGCTCGGGCCCGTCAGGCAGTTTCAATGCAGCCGAATAAAGTTTGTTATATTCAGGCAGGTTGAACCGCGCATCATTGGAAATATCGGTATTCGGGCCGTAGAGAAGCTGCAAG
>JAYVYF010000272.1:0-3818 GCA_043784585.1 Burkholderiales bacterium | reverse complement strand
ATCGTTTTCGGTTACGCTGGCATGGCTGCCGGACAAAATAATACCGCTCGGTTTGTAGGCTTTAATCTCGTCAACCGCCATGTCGAACGGATGAAGCTCGCAATACACACCCGCTTCTCGTACTCGACGCGCGATAAGCTGGGTGACTTGAGAGCCGAAATCGAGGATGA
This sequence comes from Burkholderiales bacterium, assembly GCA_043784585.1. Taxonomy (GTDB): domain Bacteria; phylum Pseudomonadota; class Gammaproteobacteria; order Burkholderiales; family Usitatibacteraceae; genus UKL13-2. The sequence continues at coordinate 3,648 of JAYVYF010000272.1, read as the reverse complement.
GGATTTTGTCGGACATAGCGGAGATAGATTAAGAAAATGAAAGTAAAGGAGCGGGAATAAAAACGAATGAAAAATTATTTGGATTGCATAACGGGCGGGACATAAATTGGCGTCCCACGGCTTGAGAAAAAACGCCAGGCTAGCGCCCAACCGATCAGTTGAAGTATTGCCGCCAGATAAAAGGGCGCGCCAATACGCCAGTCGTTTTGGGGCAAATGTGTGACCGTTGCCAAGAGATAAGTGCTGACCAGCGGAGCGACGACCACGGCTAGGCTGCTAAGCGATTGCAATGAGCCCATCAATGAGCCTTGCTGACTAGGGTCAGTGGCTTTGGAGACGATGCCCTGTAACGCGGGGCCGGCGGCGTAGGCAAAAAGATTGGAGAAAATCAAAACATAAACCATCCAACCTTCAGTCGCAAAACCCATACCGGCATAAACTAGAATCGCGGTAAAAAGTCCGATCAGGCTGACCCGTACCTCACCAAATACTTTCAGCATGCGTCCCAGTAATCCCGCCTGCACGACGGCTGCGGTCATGCCGACGCAGAAAAGTGCGATGCCGTTTTCCTTCGGACCCCAGTTGAATTTGAAATGCATATAAAGCACCCAAATGGACTGTTGCAAAATTTGTGCAAATGATAGGCAAGCAAACACCACAATCAATAGACCGATATCACGGCGCGAAAATAAGCGAAACAATGATGCAAACGGGTTTATTTTTGCAAGCGTGATCGGGCTGCGCCGGTCCAGAGACAGCGATTCGCGGACAAAAACGTAGCCGAAGATGGCGTTGCCAAAACACAAACCTGCACCCACGTAAAACGGCAAATGGTAATCGATTGCGCCAAGAAGCCCACCCAACATCGGCCCACAAATAAAGCCCATACCGAATGCCGCACCGATCAGGCCAAATGTTTTTGCGCGATTTTCAGGGGTTGAAATGTCGGACGCATAGGCAGATGCCGTTGACATCGAGGCCGAAAAGGCGCCGCCAATGAAACGGCCCAAAAATAACCACGCCAGGGACGGTGCCCAGGCGGTCACAAGAAAGTTCAGCGCCATCCCGGTGGTGGAAAATATCATGACAGGGCGGCGACCGATTTTGTCCGAGATCGCGCCCAGCATTGGCATGCATACAAACTGCATCAACCCGAAGGTCGCGGCCAGAATACCGTACCAACGTGCTTGATCATCGGGAGAGCTAACAAAATTTCCAACCAACAACGGTAACACCGGTACGGCGAGGCCCACACCCAACATATCCAGAAACACCACGGCAAGCACAAACCTGAAGCCCGCCGTACGTTTTTTTTCCGCCGCCTTTTGCGCATCGGATTTTGCATTTTCCACAACAATTAATTCGGCGGCGGGGCTATTCATCATGCGCAATCATTATTTGGTGTTACTTTTTGTCCCTTAGGCAACAACGCTATCAAGATCACGGCCAAAGCTAGGTATTACGGTTAGTCCACCCGGTAGTTTGGCGCTTCTTTGGTCATCTGCACATCATGCACATGCGATTCGCGCATGCCGGCTGCGGTGATTTCGACGAACGTCGCTTCCGTCCGCATTTGTTCAATGGTCGGGCAACCAACCAGCCCCATTGATGCACGCAGGCCGCCCATCAATTGGTGAATGATAGTGGTGACCGGCCCTTTGTACGGAACGCGGCCTTCAACGCCTTCCGGCACCAGCTTGTCAGCATTGTTAATGTTTTCCTGGAAATAGCGGTCTGAAGAGCCTTTTTGCATAGCGCCTAGTGAGCCCATTCCGCGATAGCTTTTATACGATCTACCCTGAAATAATTCGATCTCGCCTGGCGCTTCGTCGGTGCCTGCAAACATGGAGCCCATCATCACGCATGACGCGCCTGCTGCAATCGCTTTGGCCACATCGCCGGAGTAACGAATGCCGCCATCTGCAATGCAAGGAATACCCAGCGCATCAAGTGCCGAGGCCGCTTCTGCCACCGCCGTAATTTGCGGCATACCAACGCCGGTAACAATACGCGTGGTACAGATTGAGCCTGGGCCGACGCCAACCTTTACGCAGTCAGCGCCATGATCGGCCAGTGCTTTGGCCCCTGCCGCGGTGGCCACATTACCGCCAATTATTTGCACATTCGGGTATTTCACTTTCACGCCGCGCACCATATCGAGCACGCCTTGCGCATGACCATGGGATGAATCCACCACCAAGCAATCCACGCCCGCTTCAATCAAGGCGGCGGCGCGGTCCATGTTATCGCCACCCACTCCAATACCTGCTCCCACGCGTAATCTGCCCTGCGCATCTTTGCTGGCGTAGGGGTGATCCTGCGCTTTCTGAATGTCTTTTACGGTAATCAGGCCCGCAAGTTCAAAATTATCATTGACCACCAGCACTCGCTCCAGCCGATGCTTGTGGAGTAGCGCCTGCGCTTGATCCAGCGCGGCACCTTCTTTAATGGTGACGAGACGATCTCGTGGCGTCATGATATTTTTGACGGGCTGATCGAGATTGGTTTCGAAACGCAAATCGCGGTTGGTGACGATGCCAACAACTTTTTTGCCTTCGACCACCGGCAGGCCAGAAATTCCGTTTTGACGCTGCAGCAACAGCACTTCGCGAACGGTCATGGCCGGCGATACCACCAGCGGGTCCTTGACCACACCGCTTTCAAAGCGCTTCACCTTGGCCACTTCCATCGCCTGAGCGCGGATCGACAGGTTTTTGTGAACAATGCCGATGCCTCCCTCTTGCGCCAACGCGATCGCAAGGCGCGACTCGGTTACAGTATCCATCGCCGCCGACAAAAGGGGCAGATTTAGGCGAATAGTTTTGGTGAGTTGTGTCGCGAGCACGACGTCTCGCGGGTGAACCTGGCTATGCGCGGGAACCAGCAAGACGTCGTCAAACGTCAGGGCCTTTTTGACGAGCTTCAAAGTAGTGCCTCCAGCAAAAAGCGGATTATACGCGAGAGCGTTTCGCCAATAAAGAGTTGAGCCAAAACACCATCTGCCGCCCACAACCACTAAGTATTAAAATAACTTGAATTTAGACGAAGTATTATCGCTAAGCCTTTGACGAGTTACGTATTTTTCACATTTTATGTTAATTTTATAATATTGCTTTGCTGGCCCTGCTGCTATACTTTGTCATAAATTTTTTGTAGGCTCATTGAACAAAAATGGTGGCAAATATTAATAGTCGGAACAACCATGCTTATTACCTTGCCGTCGTGCTGGTAATTTCAATGATCTGTTTAGGTGGCTGCGCGTTAGTATTTGAGCCGAAAAAAGTCACCCCGGACGCCGTCGCAATTGCGGCTCCTGCCTCGTTAGTGCCGCCGATTTCTCTTAGCCCTGAAGCGGAAAGTGCGCTCAAAGCGGCAGAGCAAAGTGTCATTGAGGGAAAGATTAAAAGAACACTGTGGAGTGCGGCCGTTGAACAACTTGCTGAAGCGAAACGTGCTGCGAAAAGTTTTGATAGCGAGAGCACCCTGAAATACGCGAAGGAAACAATTGCACTATGCGAGTTAAGCAAACAGCAAGTGCAATCACCTGCTGTGACGTGGTGAAGCAATACCGATCAGGCCTGCAACGATTGACGCATTTTGGCAGCGACCATCCGCATGGCTTGAGTTTTAAAGCTTGCTTAGAGCATA
>JAYVYF010000271.1:0-3884 GCA_043784585.1 Burkholderiales bacterium | reverse complement strand
ACCGCTTGTAACGATTCTTTAATCGGTTTCTTGTTCAGCCAAAAATAAACTTCTTTGCCAATTTTTTCTGAATCAAGCACGCCCGCTTCGCGCAGTATTTTTAGGTGGTGGGAAACGGCAGAGCGTGACAGCGTAGAGACGTCTACAATCTGGCCTACATTCAAATGTTCGCCGCGCTCGAATGTCAGCAAGATCCGTTGGCGATGTTCGTCACCGAGAGCAACGAAAACTTTCGCAATATTTCGCCACGCGTCGGGAATTTTCTGAGTGTAATTAATATTCATAACTATATTCTTAGTTATATTGTTTTGTTTGTCAACCGATTTTAATTATTTTAGAACCCCCGCATTGACAGGCATCAGCAGCGATTTACGCTCAAAACACGCCGTCAATAATGGAGTTTTTAATACGCTTAGATGATTTGGCTTATTGAAAAGCATTAATCGGCCTAAACAAAATACTAAAAAAGTAGTTTTGTTTGACCAAAAGCGCAACATGATTCGGACGCGCGTTAGCGCCTGCGTGGTAAAGTTAAACGAGATCTAAGCGCCTTGCCAGCCTGCTCGCCCGTGCTTGATTTCTAATATTTGCTATTTGTTACTTACTCGTTGACACGTTGTTTATCAAAGCCTAGGTTAAAAACGCTCATGCATGATGATATTAAAAAAAGCGCACTTGAATATCACCAATTTCCATCCCCCGGAAAAATTGAAATTGCGGCGACCAAGCCGCTTGCCACGCAACGTGATCTGGCGCTGGCCTATACTCCTGGAGTCGCGGCGGTGTGTGAGGCAATTGTTGAAAATCCGGCCGAGGTGCGTAACTTAACCTCGCGGGGCAATCTGGTCGCGGTGATTACCAACGGCACGGCGGTATTGGGACTGGGCAATATTGGCCCGCTGGCGGCAAAACCGGTGATGGAAGGCAAAGCGGTTTTGTTTAAAAAATTTGCGGGGATTGATGTGTTTGACCTCGAAATCAGCGAACGCGATCCCGACAAGTTGGTCGACATTATTGCGTCGCTTGAACCTACTTTCGGCGGCATTAATCTTGAAGATATCAAAGCGCCCGAATGCTTTTACGTCGAGAAAAAACTGCGCGAACGGATGAAAATCCCGGTGTTTCACGATGATCAGCACGGCACCGCGATAATCGTCGGCGCGGCCATCGTCAATGGCTTAAAAGTCGTCGGCAAAGATATTGCCACCGTGAAATTAGTGGCATCCGGTGCAGGTGCTGCCGCACTGGCCTGCCTCGACATGCTGGTGGCGCTTGGCATGAAAATGTCAAACATTTGGGTGACAGATATTGCCGGCGTGGTGTATCAAGGCCGCGTCGCAGAAATGGACGACAACAAAGCTCGCTATGCCAAGGACACACCATCACGTGGCCTGGGCGATGTGATCAATGACGCCGATGTGTTTTTGGGTTTGTCGGCTGGTGGCGTGCTGAAGCAGGACATGGTGAAACGCATGGCCCCGAATCCAGTTATTTTTGCGCTCGCCAACCCCACACCGGAAATATTACCCGAAGAAATTCGCGCAGTACGCGAAGACGCCGTCATCGCGACCGGGCGTTCGGATTATCCAAATCAGGTTAATAACGTATTGTGTTTTCCATTTATTTTTCGTGGCGCGCTGGATGTTGGAGCCACCACCATCAACGAAGCCATGAAATTAGCCGCCGTATACGCGATCGCTGAGCTCGCGCAAGCAGAGCAGTCGGATGTGGTGGCAATGGCTTATAGCGATGCGCCGTCGGGCTTTGGTCGCGATTATTTAATCCCGCGTCCGTTTGATCCACGCTTGATTGCAAAAGTAGCGCCCGCTGTAGCAAAGGCTGCCATGGCCAGCGGTGTGGCCACCAGCCCGATTACGGATTGGGATGCGTATTTGCAGCGGCTTGATCAGTTCGTTTATCAATCCGGCCTCATCATGAAACCCGTGTTTGCTAAAGCCAAACAAGCGCCGAAGCGCATCGTGTATGCCGAAGGCGAGGATGAACGCGTGATGCGCGCAGTGCAAGCCGTGCTGGACGAGAAATTGGCGCATCCGATTTTGATTGGACGTCCCGGCATTATTGAGAAGCGCATTGAAAAATTTGGGCTGCGCATGAAGGCGGGCGTCGATTTCGAAATTATCAATCCCGAATGGGACGAACGTTATCGCGATTACTGGATGGCCTATTACGAGCTGACCAAACGCGGCGGTGTTTCGGTTCAATACGCAAAGATTGAAATGCGACGTCGCCTGACGCTGATCGGCGCGATGATGATGCATAAAGGCCACGCTGACGGAATGATCTGCGGCACCTTCGGCACCCACGCGCTACATCTGCACTACATCAAACAGGTGATTGGTCGCCGCGCCGGTGTGAATAATTTATACGCCATGAATCTTCTGATGCTGCCAAAGCGCACCGTATTTATTTGTGACACTTATATCAATCAGGATCCGACGCCCGAGCAGATTGCCGAGATGACCATTCTGGCTGCGGAGGAGATGCGCCGTTTCGGTGTGGTACCGAAAGTGGCGCTGTTGTCGCACTCCAGCTTTGGTACTTCTGATTATCCCTCTGCGGTCAAAATGCGTGCTGCGCTGGTACTCATTAACGAGCTCGATCCTGATCTGGAAGTTGAAGGCGAAATGCATGGCGATGCAGCACTTTCAGAACATGTGCGCCATCACGCATACCCGGAATCGCGTCTTAAAGGCGAAGCGAATTTATTAATTATGCCGACGCTCGATGCCGCTAATATTGCGTTTAATCTACTGAAGACCGCGTCCGGCGGCGGCATTACCATTGGCCCGATTTTGCTGGGTGCGGCCATGCCGGTACACATTGTCACGCCGACCGCAACCGTGCGCCGTATTATTAATATGTCAGCGCTGGCAGTGGTGGACGCACAGGCGCTGCGTCGCTGATGACGTCGATACTGAATCGACAATCAAGCCAACCATTATTTTCTAATGCAATCTGTATTTATCAAGCCAAGGCCACTCTTGCCAGGCGGCACTATCGGTATTTTTTCGCCTTCCGGCGCGCTGAATACGGATCGTTTAACCACTGCCGTGGCGACGCTGGAAGCACAGGGTTATCGCGTTAAAGTCGCGGCCGCCGCCACCCATGAATGGCGCTATTTTGCAGGACCAGACCATGAGCGCGCCGCCAGTTTTCAGCAAATGGTGGCCGATCCCTCGATCGACGCCATGATGATGTCGCGCGGCGGCTATGGCATGTCGCGGTTGCTTCATCTGGTTGATTGGAACGCTGTTGCCGCGTCCGCAAAAGTGTTTTGCGGTTTCAGTGATTTCACCGCGTTTAATTGTGCCGCGCTCGCCAAAGCCAACCTCATCACCTATGCGGGACCCGGTGCAGCAAGCGATTTTGACTGGCGGGGCGACATAAGCGACAAAACAAACCACGAAACCCTAAAAAATGCCGCGGATCATAAATTCATGGCAGCGCACTGCTGGTCAGCACTCGCCGGTGAGTGCATCAGCGTCGGCCCTTATGAGGTCGCACATGGCTCAAACGGCACATGTTGTGCACATGAATATGCATCGCAAGAAATTGTCGGCCCGATCTTCGGCAGCAATCTTTCCCTTTTTTCGCATCTGGTCGGCACGCCTTATCTGCCCCGTATTGAAGGAGGCATTTTATTTTTTGAGGAAGTTGCAGAAGAACCATACGCCATAGAGCGGATGCTGCTTCAGCTTTTCCACGCCGGAATTTTGCAGCAACAAAAAGCGCTCATTTTTGCGGACTTTACAGATTGTGAGCCCTCGTCAGGCCGCTATGCTTACACGATGGCACACGTGGTCGAGACCATGCAAACGCTATTGCCCTACCCGGTGCTAACCGGCTTGCCGTTTGGTCATGTC